>JAZRDG010000139.1:0-4364 GCA_045660125.1 Eubacteriales bacterium
ATCGTGGTGCACTCCACCACCAAGTACATGGACGGTCATGCAACCGTTGTGGGCGGTGTGATCGTGGACAGCGGTAAGTTTGACTGGGAAGGCTCGGACAAGTTCCCCGAAATGAACGAGCCCGACGAATCCTACCACGGCGTTATTTACACCAAGCAGTTTGGCAACGCAAACGCCTACATTACCAAGGTGCGCGTGCAGCTGCTGCGTGACCTTGGCTGCACCATGGCAGCACTCCCCGCGTTCATTCTCAATCTGGGTCTTGAAACGCTGGCAGTACGTATGGAGAAGCACTGCTCCAACGCGCTCAAGGTTGCCACCTACCTGCAGAACCACCCCAAGATCGATTGGGTCTCCTACCCCTCCCTGCCCGGAGACGCGCAGTACGAAATGGCGCAGAAGTACCTGCCCGACGGCTGCTGCGGCGTTATTTCCTTTGGCGTTAAGGGCGGTCGCGAGGCTTCCGTCAGACTCATGGATAGCCTTAAGCTGGCTGCGATCGTCGTCCACGTGGCAGACGCACGCACCAGTGCCCTGCACCCCGCAAGTGCAACCCACAGACAGCTGACCGACGAGCAGCTGATTGCCGCAGGCGTACGCCCCGAGCTGGTACGCTTCTCTGTCGGCATTGAAAACCCCGCTGATATTATCGCAGACCTGGAGCAGGCGCTCGAGCAGGTCTGATCTATACAAATCTACGTATAAGGAGCATCGCAAATGCCCATTAAGATTCCCAACAGACTTCCCGCCACCACCACGCTGCTGGAGGAAAACATCTTTGTCATGACCGAGACGCGCGCGATCACGCAGGACATTCGTCCTCTGCGCGTGCTCATGCTCAATCTCATGCCGCAAAAGATCGTGACCGAAACGCAGATTGCAAGACTGATCGGCAACACGCCCTTGCAGGTTGAGCTGGAGCTTTTGCAAACCGCCACGCACAAGGCAACCCACACCTCGGGTGATCACATGCTGGCGTTTTATAAGACGTTTGCCGAGGTCAAGGACAAGCGTTACGACGGCATGATCATCACGGGCGCACCCGTGGAGCAAATGCCCTTTGAAGAGGTGGACTACTGGCAGGAGCTTTGCGAGATCATGGAATGGAGCAAGACGCACGTGACCAGCACCTTCCATATTTGCTGGGGCGCGCAGGCAGGTCTTTACTACCATTACGGCGTTCCGAAATATCCTCTTGATAAAAAGCTTTTCGGCGTTTACGAGCACTCGCTTGACTACAAGCGTTCGATCCTGTTCCGCGGCTTTGACGATACCTTCAAGGTGCCCCATTCGCGCCACACCACCTGCCACCGCGAGGACATTGAAAAGGTGCCCGAGATCCGCATTCTGGCAAGCTCTCCCGAGGCGGGCGTGTTTGCCTGCATGACTGAACGCGGCAGACAGGTCTTTATCACGGGTCACTCGGAATACGACGCGGACACGCTCAAGAAGGAATACCTGCGCGACAAGAACGCAGGACTCCCCATTGATCTGCCCAAAAATTATTTTCCCGAGGATGACGACAGCCGCGATCCCGTGGTTTCCTGGCGCTCCTGCGCAAACCTGCTTTACTCCAACTGGCTCAACTATTTCGTTTACCAGACCACGCCTTATAACATTGAGGAAATTCAATAAAAACAACGGTGTACCCTTGTCGGGTACACCGCTTTTTTGCATTTATGCTATTTTCTTGACCTTGAGCGTCATCTTGCACCGCTCGGCTTGCGCGCCGCGGATCTCGACCAGGTAATCCAGCACAATCACGCCCTCGCTCTCCAGGCGATTATCCACGCACAGCGCCAGCACGCCGATCTGGAAAGGCATGTACGGCGTTTCATAGGTGCAAAGGTGGCGCACACCGCGCTCAAATACCAATGCGGTGCTGACCGCACCCGTGCGGATCATGCTAAGCGTTTTGGGATCGTTTTTGGCATAGGACACCACCGTGCGCGAGCCCTCCATGCCGCTCAGCTCGCCCTCGTCATATACGATCTCGACTCTGCCGTTTCGCACTCTCACCAAGCCCTCGGTAATCATTTCCAAGGTCTCGCCGTCCTGCTCGCCCTCAATTTCCTCGGGCACCATAATGCTGATATCCTCGCTCAGCTCTGCCATCTGCTTTTCATACACCGCGTCAAACAGATTTGCCTTGACCGCGCTGCGCTCGGACACGATACTGACACTTACGTACTCTTTCATAGTTCAAAACACCTCGATTTTTGCTCATTGCTACTATTATAGTACATTCCGCTCTCTCTGTCAAGCACAAATGCGAGAGATCAATATTGTGTAGGTTTCACAAAACTGGAGCGTTTCCCTTTTTTTACTTGACATTTGTTGCGCAAAGCGGTATAATAAGATGAATGTATATACCCATCAATATGATTTTGGAGGTTACAATGAAAAAGATTTTCACATTGCTTCTTGCTTTGCTGATGCTTGGCGGTCTGCTTGCAGGCTGTGCTGACGGTGCCGGCGATCAAACCGAAACCACCGCATCCAACGAACAGGAAACCAGCGTTCTGGATCAACTGAACGTACCCGACAAGAAGTATGACGGCAAGGAATTCATGTTCCTGACCAGAGATGCATCCGAGTGGACCACGGTTGACATTTATGCAGCAGAGCTGACTTCCGACCCCATCAACGACGCCGTTTACCGCAGAAACGACGCTATCCAAACCAAATACGACCTTGTCATCCTTGAGACACAGGTGCAGGAACCGCTTGCTGCTGTGGAAAAGGACGTTAAGGGCGGCGCGGGCGAATTCGACGCGATCGTGCAAAAGCTGGGCTCTTGCGCAACCATTGCTACCAAGGGCTATTTGCAGAACCTGCGCGACGTTCCCTACATGGACTTTGACCAGTCCTGGTGGGACCAGAAGGCACTTGAGGGTCTTTCGATCGGTAACAAGGTTTACTTTGCAACCGGTGACCTGTTGACCAGTGACAACGACGGTACGTTTATCGTTATGTTCAACAAGAGCATTGCAGAGGACAACGGACTTGAGGATATTTACCAGCTTGTCAACAACAAGCAGTGGACCTTCCAAAAGATGTACGATATGTCCAAGGTTGCGGTCAAGGACCTCAACGGTAACGGCAAAATGGAGCACGACCAGGACATTCTGGGTACTGCTACCACCGGTAACTCCGGCTTCTGTATGATGTATGCAGCAGGCGTTGTGATCACCGCAAAGAACGAAAATGACATTCCCGAGTACGTACTGGACATTGAGCGTGCAGTTGAAACCATTCCGCTTTCCTACTCCATCATCGGTGACAAGAACATGGCGCTGAGCATGAACTCTGCAGGTGGCAGCACCGACGTTGTGGAGAACGGTAAGACCTGCTTCGGTAACGGTCACGCGCTGTTCTTCCAGGAGTGCATGCAGTGTGTAATCCGTCTGCGTAGCTACGACGTAGAGTTCGGCGTTGTTCCCTTCCCGATGTTCAACGAGGAACAGGGCGAATATTATTCGCACATGAACGAGGTTGGCGGCATGGTATCCATTCCCACCAGCGTAGTTGGCGATGAGCTTGAGCAGATCGGCGCTGTAATCGAAACCATGGCTGCTTACTCCGTGGACACTCTGACCCCCGCTTACTATGATATTTCCCTGATCTCCAAGTCCACCAGAGACGAGGAGTCCAGACCTATGATCGACCTGATTCTCGCAAACCGTATTTACGACATTGGTTACGTATTTGACGCATCTTGGGGCGGCTACGTAGGCCAGATCGCAAACAAGTACATGGACGGTAAGACCAACGTTGCATCCACCAAGCCCAACAGCTTTAAGAAGCAGATGGACAAGACGCTTGCAAAGTTTGATATCGATACCTGATAAAATCAAAAAAACAAGGGAGCTGCCTTACAGGGCAGCTCCCTTTTGTGATGTCGATCATTAATTCAAAATATCGTGATTGTCCGCATCCGAGAACATTCTGCTCACGGCGTCGCGCAACGCGTCATGCTGCTCTGCAAGCCCCGAGGAGATCGCCTCGTCGGCTGCCGCAAATGCGCTTGTCAGCAAATCACCGTCCGAGCATTGCGAGGCAAGCCTGAACTCCACACCGCCGCTCTGCCTGATCGCGCCGCCCGAATTCTTGGCAAAGAAATCACCCGGTCCGCGCTGCGCAAGGTCCTGCTCGGCAATGGCAAAGCCATCGTACGTGGTTTTCATGGTGTTGAGTCTGCGTTTTGCCGTCTCGCCGATCTCACGGTCGCTCATCGCTCCCGCCACCAGCACGCAATACGACTTGCGCTGTCCGCGACCCACGCGTCCACGCAGCTGATGCAGCTGGGAAAGTCCGAATCGCTCGGCGTTCTCTACGATCATTAAGGTAGCGCGCGGCACGTT
>JAZRDG010000140.1:0-9650 GCA_045660125.1 Eubacteriales bacterium
CCCTACTATATGTCCTGGACGGATACCGCACACGGACGCCAGGGAGGCTTGTTCTGGTACGCACAGTGGAGCTCCGCATTTGAAACGCGCCCCAAGATCGTCACCTTAACGTGGTGGAACGAATGGACCGCGCAGCGCCTGCAAGCTCCCAACGGTGACTTTGTCTTTACCGACAACTACAATCAGGAATTCAGCCGCGACATTGAGCCCATGGCAGGCGGTCACGGTGACCGGTACTACAAATGGATGATCGAATACATCTCCGCTTACAAGGGCGGCATGAACTGCCCTGTGCTGGTGGAGGACGCATACGCTGCGGACGCACAGAAGTTCTTGGACGAGTTCAGACACGGCTCTGTGCACAAGGTTGCCTTTGACCTCTCCGCTTACGATTGCTGCGGCGGCTCTTTGATCATTGAGCAATGCACGCATTGCACCGACGTCATGGATATCTATTCCTACGAGCTTGGCTGCCCGCTGGATTTTGAGGACACCTCGGATGCCAAGACAAGCGTCGATGAAAACGGTGTCCTGCACATCCTGATCGAAAAGCAATGCCCCGATTGCGGCATGCTGGTCAAGGTAGACGTTTGGGACGAGACTTGCGAGATGAGCTACGACAAGACGCATCAGATCATCCGTATCTATATCAAAGACGAGCTGATACTCGAGACCTACGAATAAGTCGTATTGTATCTTAATAATTAAGTTTTTTGCTTTTCTCTTGACACGCTACTCCTTTTCCGTTATAATACCCAAGACAAAATTCGACACCACAGGAGGACGCTATGCTCTGGGGCTCTTACGGCTTAGTTCATATCATCACGCTTTTACTTTCCGCCGCTATCATCGTCGGCTTATACTTCATTTTGAGAAAATGCTCAGACAAGGTCAAGACCATCGTTCTGTTTATCCTTTCGTTTTCAGGCATTTCCGCAATCATTTTCAATTTGGTGACCTGGGGCTCACCGATCGAGTATCTGCCCTTTCACATGTGCTCGATCACGGCAATGCTGCTGCCCTTCGCAGTACTGACCAGAAATAAGATCATCAATAACCTGCTGCTGCTTTGGTGCGTGGGCGCGCTGATCGCACTGACGCTCAATCAGGCGCAGGCAAACTACGAGATCTTCTCCTGGACGTTCTTCTTCTACTATTTCCCGCACACCTTGGAGGTCGGCATCCCGATCCTCATGTTCGCGCTGGGTCTTGTCAAAAAGGATCTGCGTTGCATCGGCTCGACGCTTGGATTGACACTGTATCTTTACACGACCGTGCACCTGCTCAACGTGCTGCTCAACAACTACGCTGCAGCCAACAACATCGTAGACTGGGCGGGCGAGGTCGTCAAGCTCAACTACATGTACTCGGTGGATCCCACCAACCCCGTGCTGGTTATGATGTATAACCTCATCCCCCACCCCTATTGGTACATGCTGGTAGCAACACCCTTTATCCTGCTCTATCTTGCGCTGGTTTATCTGCCTGAGATCATAAGAGCAATCAAAACCAAGAAAATTGCATAAAAGAATGCCGCGTGCTTGATGCATGCGGCATTTTTTCCTCTTGATTATTTTTTCAAACCGTGCTATAATGTAAAATGAAATATTATGCAATCGAGGATGACATGAAACTGATTTGGCATTATTTACGAAAATACAAAAAGGAATGCGTCATAGCGCCGCTTTTCAAGCTGCTGGAGGCGTGCTTTGATCTGTGCGTTCCCTTGGTGGTTGCCGCCGTGATAGACGTGGGCATTGAAACCGGCGACACGGGGTACGTGTGGCGCATGTTCGGGCTTTTGGTGTTGCTTGGCGTGGTTGGTCTTTCCTGCACGCTGGTGGCGCAGTACTTTGCAGCCCGTGCAGCCGTTGGCAGCGCGACCGCGCTGCGCCACGATCTGTTTGCGCATCTGCAGGGCTTTTCGCACGAGCAGACAGACACGCTGGGCACGGCTGCCATGATCACGCGCATGACCAGCGACACAAACCAAATCCAGACAGGCATCAATCTTGCCCTGCGCCTGCTCTTGCGCTCGCCCATCATCGTGTTTGGCGCAATGATCATGGCGTTCTTGGTCAAGCCCAGCCTTGCATGGATCTTTGCCGTGATCATTCCCCTGCTCTCGGTGGTGGTATTCAGCATCATTTTGGCAGGCATTCCGCTTTACAAGCGCGTGCAAGCCCGCCTTGACGCGGTGACAGGCAAAACGCGCGAGAATTTGCGCGGCGTGCGCGTGGTGCGCGCGTTTTCGCTGCAGGAGCGCGAGGTGCAGGAATTTGGCGAGGTCAACAGAGCGCAGACCGCGCTGCAGAATTTTGTTGGACGCATCACCGCCATGATGAATCCCTTGACCTTTATTTTGGTCAACGGCGGCATTGTGGCACTGGTTTGGCTGGGTTCATTGCAATTCGGGCTGCCCGAGGGCGTGACGCGCGGTGAGCTGATCGCGCTGGTCAGCTATATGTCGCAGATCTTGGTCGAGCTTGTCAAGCTTGCCAACACCATCATTACCATTACAAAGGCAGTTGCCTGCGGCGGCCGCATTCAATCCGTTTTGGACGTGGATGCAGGCATGCCCGACCTCCCTCCTGCCCCCGACAAGGCGGACGGCAGCAGCGTTTGCTTTGAGGACGTGACGCTGACCTATCGCGGTGCGGGCGCTCCCTCGCTGCAAAACGTCAGCTTTTCGGTAAATCCGGGCATGACCGTGGGTATCATCGGCGGTACGGGCTCGGGTAAATCCTCGCTTGTAAATCTAATCCCCCGCTTTTACGACGCGACCAAGGGACACGTTTTCGTGGACGGTAAGGACGTCAAATCTTACGATCCCGTGGTTTTGCGCGAAACGGTTGTCACCGTGCCGCAAAAGGCGGTACTTGTCAGCGGTACTGTCCGCTCCAATCTGCTTTGGGGCAACGAGAACGCCACCGACGAGCAGCTTTGGGCAGCACTTGAAGCCGCACAGGCTAAGGATTTCGTTTCCCAAAAGCCCGAGGGCTTGGACGCACCCGTTACGCAAAACGGCTCGAATTTCTCGGGCGGTCAGCGTCAAAGACTGACCGTGGCGCGCGCCTTGGTTGCCGCCTCGCCCGTGCTGATTTTGGATGACAGCGCAAGCGCGCTTGACTTTGCCACCGACGCAGCGCTGCGCCGCGCCATCAAGGCGCTGCCGCATCACCCCACTACCTTTATCGTATCGCAGCGCACCGCCTCGATCGCGCACGCCGATCTGATCCTCGTGCTTGAGGATGGCTGCGTGGTGGGTCAGGGTACGCACGACGCTCTCTTGGAGAGCTGCGCGGTATATCGCGAGATCTATGATTCTCAGTTCAAAGGAGGACAGGGCGCATGAAAACCAAAACCATCCTCCGCGTACTCAAATACTTAAAGCATTACCGCCTTTTGCTGCTGCTTTCCTTGGTCTTTGCCGCCGTTTCGGTGGTGCTGACCTTGTGCATTCCCGTGCTGACGGGTGATGCCATTGACCTTTTGGCAGGCAGCCCCACGTTTGAAAACCGCGCCGTGTTCGGCTTGCTTTGCAGGCTTGTCTCGCCCTTTGGCATCACGGCTGCACAGCTCAACACCGTGCCCGCCATCTTGGTGCTGATCTGCATTGCGGTGGGCGTTACCGCGCTGCTTCAATGGCTGATGAACGTGTGCAACAACCGCATTGCCTTTGGCATGGTGCGCAGACTGCGTCAGGATGCCTTTGAGCGTGTGCAGGTGCTGCCCATCTCCTACCTTGACGCGCATCCCGTAGGCGACACGCTTTCCCGTGTGATCTCGGATGCCGACGCCGTGACCGACGGCTTGCTTTTGGGCTTCTCCCAGTTCTTTACAGGCATTCTGACCATACTCGGCACCTTGTTTATCATGTTCACGGTGCACCCCGGCATTGCGCTTGTGGTGGTGCTGGTCACGCCGCTTTCTTTGTTCGTGGCAGCGTTTATCACCAAGAAAACGCACACTTACTTTAAAAACCAATCCAAAACCCGTGCCGAGCAGACCGCGCTTGTGGACGAAATGCTGGGCAATCACAAGCTTGTTACCGCCTTTGACCGCGGCGACGAGGCAACTGCAGACTTCGATAGCGTCAACGCGCGTCTTGCCGCCATTGCGCAAAAGGCAACCTTCTTCTCTTCCCTGACCAACCCCTCCACCCGTTTTGTCAACAACCTTGTGTACGCGGGCGTGGTGCTGGTGGGTGCATTGATGTCGGTCGCCACGGGCGGCATTGCCCTGAGCGTGGGTCAGCTTTCCTGCTTCCTCTCGTACGCAAACCAATACACCAAGCCCTTTAACGAGATTTCGGGCGTGATCACCGAGCTGCAAAACGCGCTGACCTGCGCAGGCAGAATTTTCGAGCTGATCGACGCCAAGCCCGAAACGCCCGACGCACCCGATGCGCTTGTGCTGGGAGAGGCGCGCGGCGAGGTGGGCTTTGATAGCGTCAGCTTCTCCTACGTGCCCGAGCGTCCGCTCATCCGCGGCCTCAGCCTTTCGATCAAGGAAGGCCAGCGCGTTGCCATTGTCGGACCTACCGGCTGCGGCAAGACCACGCTGATCAACCTGCTCATGCGCTTTTACGATACCACCGAGGGTGATATTTCGGTGGACGGCACGCCCACAAGAGGCATTACGCGCAACAGCCTGCGCCAAAATATTGGCATGGTGCTGCAGGACACGCACCTGATGCATGACACGGTGCGCGCCAACATTGCCATCGGCGCACCCGATGCCACCGACGAGCAGATCATAGCCGCTGCCAAGGCATGCCACGCGCATTCGTTTATCAAACGTCTGCCCAAGGGCTACGATACGGTGATCGGTGGGGACAATGATACGCTCTCGCAGGGTCAGCGACAGCTGCTCTGCATTGCGCGCGTCATGCTGCGCCTGCCGCCTATGCTGATTCTGGACGAGGCGACCTCGTCGATCGACACGCGTACCGAGCAAAAGATCCAAAGTGCCTTTGCCGAGCTGATGAAGGGCCGCACCTCGTTTATCGTGGCGCACCGCCTTTCCACCATCAAGCAATGCGACCTGATTTTAGTCATGAACGACGGTAACATCGTCGAGCAAGGCACGCACGATTCGCTGCTTGCCGAGAATGGCTTGTACGCAAAGCTGTATTACAGCCAGTTTGAGGAATAAAACAAAAATCCCGACGGAAGCATCCGTCGGGATTTTTTTACAGTTGTGCCGCGATCCGCTCGATGACGGCAGGCATGCCGCCCTCGCCCGATACGGTCAGGTCGGCATAGCGTGCGTAGAGCGCGGCGCGCTCGTTGTACAAGTCACGCAAGGTGTATCCTGCAGGCATGACCACGCCGCGGTGGGCAAAGTCGCCCAGGCGCGACTCCATTTCCTCGTAGGAAATATGGATATACACGATCTTGCCAAGGCTTGCAAGGTGGCGCATCGCCGCCTCGCTGTACACCGCGCTGCCGCCCGTGGCAATGATGGCGTTTTGCGCATCCATAGCGCAGTTGACCTCGGATTCAAGCTTCAAAAAGCCGCCGTTTCCGTGCTCGGCAATCAGCTCGTGCAGCAGCTTGCCGTGCTTTTTTTGGATCAGCAGGTCGGAATCGATAAATTCCATACCGAGTTTTTTTGCAAGCAGCACGCCCAGCGTGCTCTTGCCGCACGATGGCATGCCGATTAAGATGATGGACATAAGAAGCTCCTTAAAAAATGGTTACAGCCACGCCGGTGGCTCTTCGGGGATGGGCGGAAATTCGTTTGCGGGGTCAGCCCACGTGCCACCACCGCCGCCGGGGGTAGCGTCGCGCTGCGGACGCGGCGTGTCGGCAAAGACAAAAGTAGTCTTGCCCTCGCTCATTTTGAGCTTTGCAGAAAAGCTCTTGCCCGATTTTTGCGAAACAAAGCCGTCAAGCACGTCGGTCTCGCCCGTCTCGATCAGCTGCTTGGCAAGTCCTACAGAGATGGTCTTGCCGCAGATGTAGGTCTTGATCTGGAACGGACAGCCCTCCTTGTATCCCGCGCAAACGTAGCCGTATTTGCCGCGGAAGATCTCCTTGCCGCACATGGGGCAAGTGCTGATATGGTCGCCAAACATGCCGATATCGTTGTCCGTGCCCAGCCCCTGCTTTTGCGCTGCAAAGATCGCACCGATCTCGCGCTCGGCAAGAGAGACCGCATCGGTCTGCGTTGCCTGTCCGCGGAATACCTGCTTGAGCGCCTTGCCCATCTCGCAGGTCTTGTATTTATCCATGCCGATGCCCATGCGATCCAGCGACTCTACCAGATAAATGCCGCCGGGCAGAATGGTGTACACGTCCTTTTTGAGCTGAATGTAGCCCGAATTGCGCGCGTTATCGATAATGCCCGTGCGCGTTGCCTCGGTGCCCAGCTCCACGCCCTCCAGCATTGCCTTGTACTCGGCAACGTCGTTAGCACCCATGCTGTCCGCCATTTGCGCTGCCTGCTCGTCATCTGCCGCCTTTTCCTCGCGGAAGGGGTTTTTGAGATAGTTGAGCAGCGTTTCCGTAGTATAGTGCTTGGGCGGTGTGGTCTCCTTTTCGGTGGGCTTGAAGATATGGTTGACCTTGTCGCCCTTCTCAAGGCGCGGCAGCACCTTATCCTTTGCGCCGCCGTCATCGTATTTCATCCAGCCCGGCTCGATGATGACCGTACCCTTGAGCGAAAATTCCTCATAGTCGCCCACCTTGACCATGATCTCGGTGCGCTCTGCAAGGCAATCCTTGGCGCAGAATACCGCCACAAAGCGACGGAACACGGTGGAATACACCTGATTTTCCGCCTCGCTCAGTCTGCCCTTTTCGGGGATCTTGTAGGTGGGGGTGATTGCCGAGTGCGACTCGATTTTGGAGTCGTCGAAAATCTTTTTGCTGTCCTTAAAGGTCACGGGGTAGCCTATCTTGGCAATGCCCGCAAGAATTTTCTTGACCTTATCCTTCTCGGCGGTCGCCATGTACTCCGAGTTGGTTCGGGGATAGGTCAGATACCCCTGCTCGTACAGACGCTGCACGATCTCAAGGCTATCCTTCATGGGCATTTTATATTTCTTTGCAAGCGTGCTTTGCAGCTTGGAAAGCGAGAACAGCTTGCCCGGCATGACCGTTTCCTTTTTGCGCTTTACACCCGTGACGATGGCGTCCGCCTCGTTATAAGCGCGGCAAAGCTGCTCTGCCTTGTAGTATTCCTCGGGCTTAAATTTTGTCTTGCCCACAAGCTCGACCACCTCACCGTTGGTCTTCTCCTTGCTGGCAATCACGCAATACTTGCCCGGCACGAAATTCTTGATTGCCATGTCGCGCTCGTAAATCGCGCGCACGATGGGCACGATGACGCGCCCCACACGCATCAGCGATCCGCATTTGAGCGTTGCGTAGCGCGTTAAATTCACGCCGTACAGCCAGTCGATATAAGTACGCGCAAAGCCCTCGCCCGCAAGGTTATCGTACCCTGCGGCATCCTTTAAGTCGGCAAGCGCAGCAATGACGGTTTCGGGGGTCTGGTCGGGTAGCCAAAGTCTTTTTTGCGCCTTGGGCTCACCCATGGCATGCGCAATGCACAGACGAATGATGATCTCTCCCTCGCGGTCTGCGTCTCCCGCGTTGACCACGGTATCCACGTCGGGGCGGTTGCAAAGCGCGCGAATGGTCTCGAATTGCTTGACCACGCCGCTATCCACCTGCTTATCATTCCCCTTGCGCAGCTCGAAATGAAACCGTTCAGGAAAGCACGGCAGGTTGTCCATGCTCCAGCGTCCGTTTGGCGAGGGGGCGTAATACTCCACGTCGGCAAGCGAAAACAAATGACCGAACGCCCAGGAAACCAAGTAGCCGTTGCCCTCCAGGTAGCCGTCACGGCGCGACATACGCCCGTTGCCGGGGATCTGCTCGATCGCGGCAGCGATATTGCGCCCAAGGCTGGGCTTTTCGGCAAGAATTAAGATCATATTTGCTCTCCTATCGTTTGGTCTTGAAAAATGCAGTTAACTCTTCTCTGCACTCCTGCTCCATCACGCCGCCCACAAAATCGGGCATATGATAAAGCGGATATTTCTGAATGCGCATCAGGCTTCCGCACGCGCCGCCGCGCGCATCGTATGCGCCAAATACCACGCGGTCCACCCTTGCGTTCACCAAAGCACCCGCACACATGGGGCAGGGCTCAAGCGTGACGTACAGGGTGCAGCCCGTCAGGCGATTTGTGCCCAGTGCTGCACAGGCGCGACGAATGGCAAGCACCTCGGCATGCGCGGTAGCGTCGGGTAAGATCTCGCGCTCATTGTGCGCGCTCGCAATCACCTCTCCGTCCTTGACCACCAAAGCACCTACGGGCACCTCACCCAAAGCAGCCCCCTGCTTTGCAAGAGAGATCGCTTGTTGCATATAGTTTATATCCATATCCGTACTCCCAATAAAAATTCACGCATCTGCTCGCCCGATAGTGTGCCGCCCTTGTCAGCACACTTCTCTGCCCTCCCGCGTTTTCTACCTGACATTATACCACAAAAACGGCAGGGGTGCAAGGCTTTTGCATTTTTTCGTGGGCAAAGTTCTTGTGGCAGGCACGGGAGGAGCAAGCCCCTCCCCTACCCACGGCGGGGTTGCGAAATCATGACCCGCATTTAGCCTCAACTAACATCAAAAAAAAGGAAACGGCTCACACCGTTCCCTTTTTGATTATGTATTTTAGACGATACCCTGTGCCAGCATTGCATCTGCGACCTTTTCGAAGCCCGCGACGTTTGCGCCTGCGACCAGGTCGCCCTCCATGCCGTACTTCTTTGCAGCGGCTACGGAGTTGTTGAAGATATCGGACATGATCTGGTGCAGCTTAGCATCAACCTCTTCTGCAGTCCAGGAGTAGCGCATGGAGTTCTGGCCCATTTCCAGACCGGAAACTGCTACGCCACCTGCGTTCACTGCCTTGGAGGGAGCGATATAAACGCCGTTCTCCTTGAGGTACTCAAACGCCTCTGCGGTGGTGGGCATGTTGGAAACCTCTACGTAGTACTTAACGCCGTTTGCAACGATGTCCTTTGCGTTATCCAGGTTAACCTCGTTCTGGGTTGCACAAGGCATAACAACATCAACCTTCTGCTCCCAAGGACGCTTGCCGGGGAAGAACTGCACGCCAAACTTATCAGCGTAATCCTGTACCTTATCTCTGCCGGATGCACGCATTTCAAGCATGTACGCGATCTTTTCCTCGGTGCAAATGCCGTCGGGATCGTAAACGTAACCGTCGGGACCCGAAATGGTGACAACCTTACCGCCAAGCTCGGTGACCTTCTTAACAGTACCCCAAGCCACGTTACCAAAGCCGGAAACAGCAAAGGTCTTGCCCTTGATGTCCTCGCCCAGGTACTTGAGCATTTCAACGGTGTAGTAAACCGCGCCAAAGCCGGTAGCCTCGGGACGGATGAGCGAGCCGCCGTATGCGCGACCCTTACCCGTCAGCACGCCCTCATAGCGGTTGACAAGTCTCTTGTACTGACCGTACATATAACCAACCTCACGTGCGCCTACGCCGATGTCACCTGCGGGAACGTCGGTATCGGGACCTACGTGACGGAACAGCTCGGACATAAAGCTCTGGCAGAATGCCATGATCTCACGGTCGCTCTTGCCTCTGGGGTCAAAGTCGGAGCC
>JAZRDG010000141.1:0-6094 GCA_045660125.1 Eubacteriales bacterium
CGTCAAGATGGAGAACGGAAACACATACTATGCGTCCGGTAGCTCCACGGCAGGCTCGGCCAACATTTACCGTTTAGGCTATTATTACTATGACGTACATCTGGCTGACCAGAACTTTACTAACAAGGTCACCGTAACCAAGGAGGGGTCGCTCAATGTTGCGGGCTTGAGAAAGAGTCATGATATGACCGATCCCGTCGTGACGGACGGCGTTCTCACCTCCACCATTCTCAGCTCCGCCGACGCGTATATTTTCGGCAACCTCAAATTCCGCACCGATGAAGCCGACAACCTGCAGCTGACCCTGCGCACCACCAATGTCTCCGAGGTTCAGCTGTATCTCAAGATCGGCTCGGATGATTACTCCGACGCACGTTGGGTCAGAGCCGCCGTGATCAACGACGGTGAATGGCACACCTATAATTTCCCGCTCAACGAGAACACTGTGACCGATTATACAGGCTCCGTCACCGGCATCCGCATTGACTTCGTCGGTGCTTCAGGCAACAAGGTTGAGCTCAAAGATATCAAGATCACCAAGACCTCGACCGATAACGCGCCTCCCTTGTATCTGGACAGAACCCTGCACGTATATTCCGATAAGCTCAACCATGTGGTCCGTATCTGCGCCGGATCCAACACCACCGGCATTGCCGAGATCGGTCAGATCACCGAGATCGCTGCCGATACCGTGGAAAAGCTGATCGTCAAGGACGCAAGCGGCGAGCACACCTCGCTTGACGGCGTTGACTGGGCAACTGCCGAGTACGTGGCGTTTGACATCAAGAACGTTGGCGTGCTTGGTTACATTCTGCTCAAGGATGCCTCCAGCGGCAGCATGCAGGTCACCTTGGCGGACGGCAAGTACACCATCGTACAGACCCGCACCCCCGAGAACGGCACCATTCTTGCTCCCGTTGACAGCAACGAAAACGATTTCTACATGGGTCAGCGCATCTACACCGACCTCAACCACGATTTTGAAGCATTCCGTAAGGCTGCATACGAGGAGCGCAATCCCCTCTCTGCAGAAAACATCAAGGTTGACACCCAAAAATCCCCCTTGGCTTCTTTCGTAGGCTACAACGCCATTCGCGGTGCTTACCAGTTTGACATGGAGCCGCAGAGCAGCTTCAACGTACCCTATTACGAATCCTGGAACAAGCACTACAACCTGGTCTTTGACGTTACGGGCGACGACGTTGACCGCAACCTGTACGTCATGACCTACGCACACGGCACCTGCATTGAAAGTGGCGTGCTGCTGGGCAAGGGAGATATGCTGCTGCCCGTTTCCTTGGAGGTTTGCAAGAACTTCAGCCACGAGCACGAAGAGCCGCTTTACGACTGCGGTGACGATCCTTATTCCGAGACTTACTTCCCCATGACGCTCAAGGCAGGCAAGACCGAGCACTTCACGGTACTCAACCTGTATCAGAACTGGGGTAACTTCCCGCTCAAGCAGATCTCCTCGATCCAGTTCTTCTCCCCCTACTACCACCTTTCCACCGGTGTTTCGGAGTCCAACTGTATCGCTCCCTACTACGTTTACAATAAAGACCTGTACACACTGCCCGACCACCGTGCTATGTCCGCACCCCTGTGGAGCGAAATGGAAAATCCCACAAGCGGAAAACAGCCGCAGCACACCAACGGCGGTCAGCACCACTGGCTGCAGTACACCACCGCAGAGGGTAAGCACTTTGCCTCGGATAATCTGCAAAACGTCATCAACTCCTACGGTCCGACCTACGCGGACATTGACATGACTTACGTTTCGGACGACGGCAAGATCAAGGTGACCTACAACCACATGGAAATGCCGCAGACCGATGAAAACCGCACCTACTATCAGATGACCTACGAGGTACTCGAGGACATCAGCTTTGAAAACTTCAAGCGCGACTTCTCATTCTACTCGGTGCGCGGCCTGAACGGTGACTACGGATTGATCGGCTATCTTGACCAAAGCAACAATTCTGTTATGACCGACAACGTGCCCGACGGCAATACCGCTTACTACACGCTGGGTGACCGATTCCCTTATTTTGACATGTGCAAAATGATCGCGGGCACTACCGACGATTACGTGAACGTTTCCATGATCATTGCAAATGCAGAGTTTACTATGAACGGTCAAAAGGTTAATGCTCCCTTCGTGGTCAAGAATGAATTCTTGGCAGCATATCTGACGCTGGATCTTGCCGAGGTCACCTTGAAGAAGGGCGACACCTTCCGCATTGACGCGATCATCATGCCTTGGGGCTCGCAGGAGACCGACTACCGTGCAGAGCATCCCGACCAGAACGTGCTGGACGTTCGCCAGAACACGCTGATCGACCCCTTGAAGGTTGACGTTGCGGTTGGCGAAAACGTAAGCTCGATCTTCCTGCCGCAGATCAAGGCGCAGAACGATACCGCAGAATTCACACTCAGCGGCGGTGAGAACAACATCTCGCTGCGCGTTTGCGGCTTCTCCGCGCTCTCCGTTCCCAAGATCTATGAAAAGGTGAACGGCGAATGGGTGGAATACAAGGTAAGCTCGCTTGACAATCCCGACACCAAGGGCTTCCACCACTACTATGACGGTTACATGCTACAATACGACGGCGACGGCACCTTTGCCTACTCCTTTGTGGTTGCCATGTCCGACAAGGCTCGCACCTTCAAGGTAGAGCTTGATAAGGAATTTACCGGCTGGCCCGAGGATCCCAATCCCTCGGCTACCCTGCCCCCCGAGCCCGAAACGCCCCTGAACCTTTACTTCACCCCTGCCCAGCTGGAGGCACAAAAGCCCACCGCTGCCGGCTTTGGCAAGATGGAGCTTGCAAGCGACGGCTCTTACCTGCGCCTGTACGGCGACGGCTCTGCTGCCGAAGCTTACTTCACGGTATTTACCGAGAACAAGAAGGAAAGCGGCAAGTACGCAGTCATCCGTTACCGCACGGTAGCGTCTGACGTGCCGCAGTTCGGCAACATTGAGTTCTTCTCTGGCACGACCACCACAGGCCCCACCGGTAACAAGGACTACGCCCACACCCCCGGCATTATTGAGGACGGTCAGTGGCACGTGATGGTCTTTGACCTGGAGGCTTTCGGACTTGCGTCCTTTACGCCCGCAGCCGACGGCACGTTTACCGCAAAGTTCCTGCGTCTGGACGCCTTTGGACTTGTGACCGCTGAGACCACCTATATGGACGTTGCCTACGTTGCAATGGATGCATCCCTGGACGAGATCAAGGCATTCAATGCAGATCTTGACAGCATTCAGCTGGTTACCGGCTTTGGCATGGTTGAAAACGTTCCCACCAAATAAAAAACCTCGAGAGAGCCTTTTTACAAGGCTCTCTCTTTGTATGCACTTGACTCTCCCCTGCTTTTATGATACAATACAAGCAAGGAATTTTTGTTTGAAAGGCGGGCACCACCATGTCACATCAATTTCAAGGAAAATGGATCTCGGATCACGTGCTGGCAGATCTGCAGCCGCGTAACGTGTTCCACCGTCAATCAGAGCCGCTGCCCTTAGACTGCACCGAGCACCGAAACGCGCACGTGCTGTTCCGCAAGCGTTTTGTTTTGGAAAACGCGCCCCAAAGCGCGCGAATCCTGATTACGGCGGACGATTACTACGTGCTTTACGTCAACGGTGCGTTTGTGGCGCAAGGTCCTGCCCCCTCGTATCATTTTCAGTACAATTACAACGAGATCGACCTGACGCCCTATCTTGTCAAGGGCGAAAACGTGATTGCGGTGCACACGCTGTATCAGGGGCTGATCAATCGCGTATGGCAGAGCGGCGACCACCGCCACGGGCTGCTTTGCGACGTGGAGGCGGACGGGTGCTGCGTTGCAGCCAGCGGCGAGGATTTTTTGGTCAAGCGACACGCGGGCTACAAAGAAAGCGGCACGTGCGGCTATCAGACGCAATTTCTTGAGACCTATGACACGCGTGCACGCGAGGTGGGCTTTGAGCGTCCCGACTATGACGATGGTGATTGGCAGCATGCGTGCATCTGCCGCTATGACGATCACACGGTCGTGGCGCAAAAGAGTGCCTCTTTAACGTTTGAGCGCATCGAGCCTGTGCAAATCAAGGCAGAGGGCAACCGCATCACCTTGGATTTCGGCGCGAATTACGTGGGATATCTGGACGCTGCCGTGATCGGGCAAGAGGGCGACCAGGTGACCGTGCGCTGTGCGCAGGAGCTCAACGAAGACGGCTCGATCCGCTATGCGCTGCGCGCCAACTGCGTTTACGAGGAAGCATGGATACTTGCCAAGGGTGAGAGTCGCCTTGCATGGTTTGATTACAAGGCGTTCCGCTATGCCGAGCTGATTTTGCCCGAGGGTGCGCGCTTTGTAGGTGCTGCGCTGCGCGCGCGCCACTATCCCTTTGCGCTCAAGGCTGATCTCAAGCCCGCATACGCGCAAAACCAAACCCTTTGCCGCATTTGGGAGTTTTGCGTCAATACGCAGAAGTATGGCGTGCAGGAGGTCATTCAGGACTGCATGGAGCGCGAAAAGGGCTTTTATCTGGGTGACGGCTGCTACACCGCGCTGACGCACATGGTGCTGACGCAGGACGATTCCATGGTCAGAAAGCTGATCGACGACGCGTTTTGCACAAGCTTTATCACGCCCACGCTGGTGACCTGCATGGATTGCTCGTTCATGCAAGAGATTGCCGAATACCCCTTGATGCTGGTATATCTGGTGCTGTGGCACTACCGCATTACGGGTGACAAGGCGTATCTGGCGCAGAATTTTGCCAAGGTAGTCACGCTTCTGGACGCTTACCGTGCGGAATACGAGCACGATCACCTGATCAAGGAGCTCAACAAATGGTGCGTGGTGGAATGGCCCGCAAACTTCCGACACGGCTATGACGTGGACATTCGCGAGGGGCAGATTTGCCATCAGGCGCACGTTTCGATCAACGCTTACTACATAGCCGCAATTCGCACTGCCAACAAAATTGCAGCCGAGCTGAATCTGCCGGCCTATCGTGACATCTCCGCTCTGCTGGACGCCTTCTACCGCGCGTTTTATGATCCGGACCGCAGGCTTTTCAAGGACGGCGAGCAGACCGAGCACGTAAGCCTTGTGGGCAACGTGTTTGCATTCGGGCTTGATCTCTGCCCCGATGAGCAATCCAAGCAGAACGTTCTTGCCATGCTGGATACGCACAGCATGTCCTCGCTCTCCATGTTCTGCACCTTCCCTATGATGTGGGGCTTGGTACGCGAAGGTCAAGAGGGGCGCATTCTTGAGGCGCTTTTGCATGATGGCACTTGGAGTCGCATTCTGCGCGAGGGTGGCACCACGACCTTTGAGGGCTGGGGCAAGGACACCAAGTGGAACACTTCCCTGTTCCACCTCACCATGAGCTACGGTGCGCTGTTTATGGCGGATGTGGATCTCAAAAGGATATTGGATTAAAAAAAGAGTTGCCTTTATAGGCAACTCTTTTTTTACCATCCGCCGCAGGCGGATTTCATTACACTCGGGATTTTATGTGAGGAAATTGTTTCCGTTCTTTTTTGAGCAAGAAAAAATGTAGGGGCGATCAGTGATCGCCCGCAAAAAAGGGGCGGATATGAAATCCGCCCCTACGGCTGTTGATTGTTTATGTGAGAAAATTGTTTCCGTTCTTTTTGGCAAAATTGCCGCAAAAAGAACCAAAAACGGCGTTTTTGGAGTTTCGCCCGTTGCGACGGGCGACGGGGGCTACGCGCCCTCGACCTGCGGCGCCTTTTGAAAAAGGCGGGCGAAAACTTTTTAAGAGTTTGGGTCGTTAAAAGAAAACTGTTTCCGTTCTTTTTGAGCAAGAAAAAACGTAGGGGCGATCAGTGATCGCCCGTAAAAAAGGGCGGATATGAAATCCGCCCCTACGGCTGTTGATTGTTTATGTGAGAAATTTTTCTCCGTTCTTTTTGGCAAAATTGCCGCAAAAAGAACCAAAAACGGCGTTTTTGGAGTTTCGCCCGTTGCGACGGGCGACGAGGGCTACGCGCCCTCGACCTGGGCCGCCTTTTGAAAAAGGCGGGCGAAAACTTTTCATGAGAGTGGCGAAGCCATTAGTATCTCGCTT
>JAZRDG010000142.1:0-15061 GCA_045660125.1 Eubacteriales bacterium
TGTTAGAGCGCAAGAAAAAATGACACAGTGCAAGTGCGCACTTCGGAGCAACACAATCAGTTACTTTCACCCTAAAAGCGAGCTCCCCCGCAGCGGTTGAGCGGGAGGCGAATTTGGCACAAAAAAACTGCGCAGAACCAGGCGCACCGGAGAAAGTAAAGCGATGATGATCTTACGATCATCGAGCTGCTTTCGAGGAGCAACGCAGTTATGCACAGTTTTTTCAAGCCAAAGCGACTCCCGCCGAGCCGTGTGACCTACGTTTTTTGAACCCTGCCGTCCAGGGCGGTGCCCTCTGACCTCCGCTTTACTGCTCCCAACGTCCGGGCAAGTACGGGACAAGTCAACCGAAAATCCTTGCACGGGAGGTCTGCAAACCACTTTGGTTCAGGCTCCTTTAATCATCTTGTAGGTCCCAATCGTAGCGTCATCACGCACACGGCAGGATGATTTTTAAAAATTGGGGATCAATTACTGATCCAGATCGATCTCCTCGGAGAACATATCGTCGAAAATGTCTGCAACCTTGTCGAACTCAGCGTCGTCGTCAATGGTTACCAGCATATCCTCGCCATCCTCGTCGGTCTCGGTCTTGAGAATCACGTACTCGTAGAAGCCCTGCTCCTCACCCTGCTGATCCGCGGGGATCATTGCGTGATAAGTAACACCCTCAACCTCAACGGTACCGATCAGCTCAAACTCGATCTCGTTGCCGTCCTCATCGGTCAGCGTAAAAAATTCTCTTTCGTTTTCCATGTTATATACCTCGTTTATGTCATAATATGCAGGAATACAAAAATCTTGCATCCTTCTGCTTATATTGTACCCGATTTTTTGCGATTTGTCAATGATTATTTAATCAAAATCCAGCACGTCGGATAAAATCGTATTGGACACCAAAAAGCCCTTGGTGGTAAATTTGCAAGCCTTGGCATCGTCCAGCAAAAAGCCGGAACGCACGTAGGGCGCGATCTTTGCGCCGTACACCTCGTCAAACGCCTTGCCAAAACGACGCGCAAACGCAGCCTTGTCAATTCCCTTTTCCAGGCGAAGCCCCAGCATAACGAATTCATCCTGCGCCTCGGTAGGCGTGTCGGGATCGGCAAACGATGCGATCGGCTCGCCCTGCATGTAGGCACGGACGTTGTCGTATGCAAATCTCCTGCCGCCCACAAAGGAGTGCGCAGCAGCGCCAAGTCCGAGATACTCTCCATACTCCCAGTATTTCAAGTTATGGCGCGATTCATACCCGACCTTGGCAAAATTGCTGATCTCGTAGCGCAAAAGTCCATGCTCTGCCAAAATGCCCACGCAATCCTCGTACATGTCAGCCACGCAGTCCTCGTCGGGCAGATCCAGCACGTCTCGCATTTTGTAAAAGGGCGTGCCCTGCTCGATCTTGAGCGCGTAGGCAGAGACGTGCTGCACGCCAAGCGCGCAAATACCGCGCAAGGACGCCGCAAAGCTCTCGCGCGTCTGCCCCGGAATGCCGTACATCAGATCCGCGCTGATATTCTCAAAGCCGGCTGCGCGTGCCAGCTCCACGGTCGCGCAAAAATCGGCAGCCGTGTGCGCGCGCCCCAAAAGCTTGAGCTCCCGGTCGTGCAAGCTCTGCGCACCAATGCTCAGGCGGTTAAAGCCGGCAGCGCGCATGGCGGCAAAATACGCCACGTCCGCCGTGGCAGGATTGCACTCCGCCGTGATCTCGGCATGCTCGCTGACGCGATAATGCGCCTTGATTTCGGCAAGCAGACCGCAAAGCAGCTCGCTTGGCAAAGCCGTGGGCGTGCCGCCGCCGAAATACACCGTGTCCACCACGTGATCGGCGTACGCCGCAGCCTGATTTGTGATCTGCGCGCGCAAGGTCTTGCAATAAGCGCGCATATCACTTTCCCCCATTTTGGGAAAAGAGCAAAAGTCACAATAGTGACATTTGCTCTTGCAAAACGGTATATGCAAATAAATTCCCAGCGTTTTCATGGCGTTAATCGTCGTCACCCAGCTTGAGCACCGCCATAAACGCCTCGGGCGAGATCTGCACCGAGCCAAGCTGGCGCATTCTCTTCTTACCCTCTTTCTGCTTTTCCAGCAGCTTCTTCTTACGCGTGATGTCACCGCCGTAGCACTTGGCAAGCACGTCCTTACGCATTGCCTTGACCGTCTCACGCGCGATGATCTTGGAGCCGATCGCAGCCTGGATCGGGATCTCGAACAGCTGGCGCGGAATGTTTTCCTTGAGTCGCTCAGCGATCTTACGCGCTCTGGGATATGCCTTTTCCTCGTGTACGATAAAGGAAAGCGCATCCACCTGCTCTGCGTTGAGCAGGAAATCCAGCTTGCAAAGCTTGCTGGGCACGTAGCCCGCCAGCTCGTAGTCCAGCGACGCATAGCCGCGCGAGCGCGACTTGAGCGCATCAAAGAAGTCGTAGATGATCTCGTTGAGCGGCAGCTCGTAGTGCAGCTCGACTCTGTCCTGATCCACGTACTTCATATCAATAAACGTGCCGCGTCTGTCCTGGCACAGATCCATCAAGTTACCCACGTATTCGGTGGGGGTCATGATGTTTGCCTTGACGATGGGCTCGCGCGCCTCTGCAATCTCGTCGGGCGCAGGATAGTTGGAGGGGTTATCAATGCGCACCTTGCTGCCATCCTTGAGAGTGAGCTCGTAGATAACGCTGGGCGCGGTGGTGATCAGGTCAAGATTGAATTCTCTTTCCAGTCTCTCCTCAATGATCTCCATGTGCAAAAGACCAAGGAAGCCGCAACGGAAGCCAAAGCCCAGCGCAATAGAGGTCTCGGGCTCAAATTCCAGTGCCGCATCGTTCAGGCGCAGCTTTTCCAAGGACTCGCGCAGATCCTGATATCTCGCACCGTCCGCAGGATAAATACCTGCAAACACCATGGGCTGTGCAGCCTTAAAGCCGGGCAGCGGCTCGTCTGCGGGATTTGCAGCCAGCGTAACGGTATCACCCACACGGGTGTCTCCTACCGATTTGATAGACGCGGTCAGGTATCCAACCTCACCTGCACTCAGTCTCTCGCACTTGCGCAGACCGAAGGGCTCCATCGTGCCCACCTCGACAACCTCAAACTCCTTGCCGCTGCTCATCATGCGGATGCGGTCGCCTGCTGCAAGACTGCCGTCCTTGATACGCAGGTTAACTACAACGCCAAGGTAGCTGTCGTAATACGAGTCAAAGATCAACGCCTTGAGCGGCGCATCCTCGTCGCCCTCGGGCGCAGGAATCTGCTCTGCAATGGCTTCGAGCACCTGCTCGATATTCAAGCCTGTCTTTGCGGATACCGCGGGGCAGCCCTCGGCAGGGATACCGATGATATCCTCGATCTCCTCCACGCAACGCTCAATGTTTGCGCTGGGCAGGTCGATCTTGTTGATCACAGGCACGATCTCAAGTCCCGCATCCACGGCAAGGTATGCGTTTGCCAGCGTCTGCGCCTCAATGCCCTGCGTGGCGTCCACGATCAAAAGCGCGCCCTCGCATGCGTTGAGCGAGCGCGATACCTCGTAGTTAAAGTCCACGTGACCGGGCGTGTCGATCAGATTATATACGTAATTTTGTCCGTCCGGAGCAGCGTATTCCAGCTTGACCGCGCGCGCCTTGATGGTGATGCCGCGCTCACGCTCCAGATCCATATTATCCAGCAGCTGCTCTTCCATCTCGCGCTTGGATACGGTACTGGTGGCTTCCAGAATGCGGTCTGCCAGCGTGCTCTTACCGTGGTCGATGTGCGCGATGATCGAGAAGTTACGGATTTTGTTCATTCTCTCGTTATTTGCCATATTCTTCCTCATTAAAACATGAATAATCATCTTATTATACCCGATTTTTGCGTTTTCCACAAGAGTATTTTGAAAATTTCTTGCACAGTGCACAAAAAATATTTTTGCCTGATAAAATATAGCAACATTATTCCGACGGACACCTACTTTTGTCTTGTTTGTGTGCATTTTTTGTCTTATAATACACTTGTAGCACATAACCTTATTGTCAAAGGAGACATCAATATGGCAAAGAAAAATGCAGTAGTTATCGGCTTTGGTGGAATGGGCGGTTGGCATTGCCACTTCCAGAGAAGTAACGACGTTGTCAATCTCAAAGGCGTTTACGACATCAAGCCCGAGCGAAATAAAGCAGCAGAGGAAATCGGCATTTACGCGTACCCCTCTTTTGAAGCAGTTCTGGCAGATCCCGAGGTAGATTTCCTCGTGATCGCAGTTCCCAACGACATGCACAAGCCCCTGGCAATCGCAGCTATGGAGGCAGGCAAGCACGTCATTTCGGAAAAGCCTGTTACGCTCAGCTCCGAGGATCTGCAGGAAATGATCGACGCTTCCAACAAGTATGACAAGCGCTTTACCGTGCACCAGAACCGCCGTTGGGACGGTGAATTCCTGGTTATGCGTGACGTGTATCACAGCGGCGACCTTGGTCGCGTTTACTCCATGGAGTCCCGCGTACACGGCTCTCGCGGCATTCCCGGTGACTGGAGAGGCATGAAGAAGCACGGCGGCGGCATGATGCTGGACTGGGGCGTTCACCTGATCGACCAGATCGTCAACATCGTGGATGACCGCAAGCTCCAAAGCGTATGGTGCAAGTGCGACCACATTACCAACGACGAGGTAGACGACGGCTTTAAGCTGGATATGTTCTACGAGGGTGATCTGACCTGCCACGTTGAGGTTGGTACCTCCAACTTTATCAATATGCCCAGATTCTACATGTCCGGTAACAACGGCTCTGCCATGATCTCCGATTGGCTGCAGCCCTGCCGCATCGTATATTGCCACGACTGGTCTGTCAAGGATGCAAAGCCGATCCAGACCGCAGCAGGTCTGACCAAGACCATGGCACCTCGCGACGAAAATTCGATTACCGAAAAGTCTATTCCGCAGCCCGCAGCTGACGTGCACGACTTCTACCGCAACTTCGTCAAGGCAATTGACGGCGAGGAGCAGCAGATCGTAACCCACGAGCAGATGATGTTCGTCATGAAGATCATGGAAGCAGCTTTTGAGTCCGACAGACTCGGCTTGCCTGTGGAAATCAAGTAAGTGATGAAAAAGGACAGAGACCGCGTCTCTGTCCTTTTGTTATGCGTTTGCAAAGCAAACTTTCGTAGCCCTTTGGCGACAAAATTCTTGCACACTCTCCCGTCTTCGACATACAATGCTATTGAGAAGCGCAAGACGCTTCTGAGCCGCAAGGCTATTTCATTCTCGGAGGGTTTATATGAACAACTGTCTGTGCAATCTGTTTGAAGATAACTGGGTTTGGCTGATCATCCTTGCCATCATTCTTATCTACTGCTGCGGTGGCTGCGGCAGCAACTACGCCGGTGGCGGCTGCGGTGGCTGCAGATAACGCGCCTATCCAAAATCAATCCCCTTGCGGCAATGCCGCAAGGGGATTTTGTTATTCAAGCTTCAAGCTGTCGCAATTGAGAAAGGCGTGTGCGCCAAGCAGCGAATCGGTCGGGATGACGCGCGAAGCACCGCAATCGCGGCAGGTGACCAAAATGCCACCCTCCAGCACCTGCGCTTCATATCTTCCCTCCTCCTCGGAGAGCAGCTCGCCGTCCGGCAGGGGCGCCTTGGGCGGACACTTGCAATAGATCTTGCCCTCGGCATCCAGATCGTTGATGACGAACATGATGATATCAAAGATCTGCGGGTCGGTCAGCATCTGCTCCTCGTCGCTCTGCAAAGCACTCAGATCGTCAATGCCGTTCTCCGCCAGCATGTCAAGCAGCTCAAGCTCGGTTCTTGCAAGCTCTGCCTTGACCTGATTGGTCTCGCCGATGCAGCAGATATTGACGTCCGAATAAGGGCACTGCAAGGAAAACAGATCCTTGCCGAAGAACACGTTTTTATTGACCAAAAAGCTATGGGGCGAGGGACAGAACATGCAAGGCACGCTGAGTCGGATCTGCCCTTCATTGTTATACACGATCTTCATTTCGCTCTGTCCGCAGGTGCATTTGAGCTTGATCATTTCTGCGCTGAGTGCAAAGATGCCTACAGCACTCATGACGCCCGCGCCGCATGCGGGGCAACGGTATGCAACCGTGGTTTCTTTGGGATTGATAATCATAGCACTTCCCCTTTTCCTAAAATCCTTGTATCATGGTATGCCGCAAATGGACAAAATGGCACGGACGCATCCATGCCACTTTGTTATGTCAATTAAGAATTGATATACTTGTATGCCTTTTCGCTGAAGGTCAGCTCCAGAGCATTCTCCTCGTACCAATCGGAAACTGCATCGGAGGTAGCACCGGTAAGTGCGTCGCAGTACCAAGCTGCGTAGCCGTCCTGATCGTAAACCAGTACGGAGTAGTAGGTGGTCTTGGATTCCTTTACAGTGCCGGAAGCGGGCTTGGTGTGAACCAGCTCAATAATACCGGAGCAAGTACCGGGCTTTGCGGTCTCCAGCCACTTATCAGCGCCGTCAAGATTCTGATCCTGCAGATCGCCGGGCATGTAATCCTCTACGCCGTCGTAAGCATAGGGAGTAACCTGGCCGTTCATGGTCTCAACCAGCTCAACCAGAGTGTCCTTGTTCATCTCGCCCTTCTGGAACTCGGTGTAGAACTTCTCTGCATCAGCCTTGCTTGCGAACAGAACGTAACCAAAGTGCTTGGTGATCTCTTCGTTACGGTAAGTGCCCTTCTCCAGCAGGTAAACGGTAACGGTGTAGGTGGTTACCTTAACCTTGTTGGAGGTGGAGGTGGAAGGAGCCTTGGTAGTGGTCTCTTCCTTGGTGGTCTCTGCTGCGGGAGCAGCTGCGTCGGTGGTGGTCTCCTCAGCGGTAGTGGAAGCACCGGTAGTGGTGGTCTCGTTCTTTACGGTCTCTTCCTTCTCGGTCTCATTCTCGATGTAGGTCAGATCGCCGGGCTTAGCAGCCTCAACGCTCTTCTCGTGCTCGCCCTCGTGCTTGCAATCACTGTTGTGCTCGCCTGCATCAAAGCCGAAGATCCACTTGCTCAGATCGGTGTGGGTAGTGGGGTACTTATAGCCCTCGGTAAAGGTTGCGCTGAACTTCTGCTCCTTGAAGTCGTCGTTGTAGGTCTTCTCGAAGTAAGCCTGCAGTGCTTCCTCTGCCAGAGTCTCGTCGTTGTTATTGTCCTTGAGGTAGGTAGCCCAGTTCTTCTCGCGGTAGGTTTCCTTCTCTACCTCGATCAGCATATCGATAACAGCTGCCTTGTAAGCTTCCTTATCGGTGGACTCGGACAGCTTCTTAGCCTTTTCCAGGATCTCAGCCTTCTTAGCCTCGAACTCAGCGTCGGTCAGACCCTTGTTGTTTACAGTGAAAGAATAGGAGTAGTAGTCAGCCATCAGGAAGGAAGAGGGGTTCTCGGTTACGAATTCCTCAACAGCAGTGTTAGCCTTGTCGCCAAGGATCTCCTGCTTCTTCTCATCGGTCAGCTGCTCCTCAAACTTTGCAGCAAGAGTAACCAGCTCCAGGCAGTTGATCACGTCTCTTTCCTTTACGCCGGTGCCGTAATTAGCAGCCAGGTATGCGGAGAAAGAGGTGTAGTAAGCCATACCGAACTGCTCGTACAGTGCCTTCTGGCTCTTGTAGGTTTCCTTCATGCTTTCCATGGTCTTCTCAATGTCTGCATGATCCTCGTCGGTCAGCGCAATGCCTTCCTTTACTGCCCACTCGCAGTAGGTCAGCATACGGGTTACGTAATCCTCGGTCTGATTCATGTAGAAATCAAACACGGTCAGGGGCTCTGCACCCTCTGCAACCTTCATATCCTGTTCCTTGAGGGACTTGTTAGGATCGGTAATGCCCATTGCGGAATACACGTAAGTGCTTACGTCAAGTCCGGAGGAGGCAAGCTGAGAGTACATCTGATAGTAGTACTGATAAATGTTATTGAACTGCGTCGTGTAGAAGTAGTTCATCATGGTGCCGTCAACCTTGAAGTTGTCGGTCTTAACCACAGTCTTGGAGCGTGCAAACCAACCGCTGTCGTTCATAACGCCGATCGCACCGATCAGCAGAGCAACTACGACCAGAATTGCAGCAACCGCTACAAAGATACCCGCGCCGGATACCTTGTTCTTCTTTACCTGAACGTTCTTGCTTACGTTTGCAGATTCGTTCATGGCTCTTTCAATTCTGCTTCTGTTTCCTTTTCCCATGTCAGGGTTCACCTCTGTGTAGTATTTTTTGATTATGTTAACGATGAGGGTACAATACCCCCATCAAAAACAGTCACGCATTATTATAGCGCACTTTTGGTATGCAAATATAATCGATTTGTAAACAAATACTTAATTTTTCGTATTTTTTGTCTTTTTCTGCCAATTCACACATCAAACGTGCATGATCACGGGCAGGATCATGGGTCTGCGCTTGGTCTGCTGATAGATAAATTTGCCAAGATCGTCCTTGACGCGGTTCTTGATAGCGTAGAAATCCGCATCTCTGCCCGAAAGGCTCTTATCCATTGCCTGCGCCGCAACCGTACGCATCTGCTCCATCAGGTCCTCGGACTCGCGCACGTACACAAATCCGCGGGAGACGATATCGGGACCGGACAGCACGTATCTTGCATGCATATCCACCGTGGCAACCACCACGATCAAGCCGTCCTGCGACAAATGCTTGCGGTCACGCAGCACGATGTTGCCCACGTCGCCTACGCCGGAGCCATCCACAAGCACCTTGCCCGAGGGTACCGTGCCCGTAAACTTGGCGCCGTCCTCGGAGATCTCCAGCACCTTGCCGATATCCGAGATAAAGATGTGGTCGGCAGCCATACCCATGCTTCTTGCAAGCTCGCCGTTGGCAGCCATGTGCTTATATTCACCGTGAATGGGCATATAGTAAGTGGGCTTGGTCAGTGCCTGCATCAGCTTGATCTCCTCCTGGCAGGCGTGTCCCGAAACGTGCACCTCAACGACCGAGTCGTGCAGCACCTTAACGCCCATCTTGGAGATCTCGTTGACAATGCGGTTGATCAGGCTCTCGTTGCCCGGGATCGCACTAGCGGATAGCACCACAAGGTCGGAGGGTCCGAGCGTGACCTGATTGTGCTCACCGAACGCCATGCGGTAAAGCGCGGACATCGGCTCGCCCTGGCTGCCCGTGGTGACCAAGGTCAGCTGCTCGGGCTTGTAGCGCTTGATATCGGTCAGCTCCACGATCACGCCGTCCGGCACGTGCATATATCCCAGCTCTCTTGCAGCGCTGACGATATTGAGCATGCTGCGTCCCGTAATGGCAACCTTTCTGCCGTGTCGCACGCTGGTGTCAATGATCTGCTGCACGCGGTGCACGTTGGACGAGAAGGTGGCTATGATGATTCTCTTGCTCTGGTTGACCGAGAAGATATACTCCAGCGACTCACCCACCTTTTTCTCGGAGGGGGTGTAGCCGGGACGCTCTGCGTTGGTGGACTCGCACATCAGCAGCTTGACGCCCTGCTTGCCCAGCTCGCCAAGGCGGGTCAGGTTCATGACCTCGCCCTCAATGGGGGTCAGGTCCAGCTTAAAGTCACCCGAATGCACCACCAAGCCCACGGGGGTGCTGATGGCAAGCGCGCAAGCGTCTGCAATCGAGTGGTTCACGCGGATAAACTCCACGCCAAAGCTCTTGCCCACGGCAACGGTATCCCCTGCCTGTACGCAGCGCAGATCTGCCTGCCAGGGCAGCTTGAACTCTTCAAGCTTATTCTTCAGGATGCCTAAAGAGAGCTTGGTGCCCCAAACGGGTACGTTGAAGGTGCGCAAAAAGTAAGGTACTGCACCGATATGGTCCTCGTGTCCGTGCGTCAGCACGACGCCCTTGATCTTATCGCGGTTGGTCTCCAGGTAAGAGGTGTCGGGAATGACCAGATCGATACCGGGCATATCCTCGTCGGGGAATCCGATGCCGCAGTCCACGATCAGGATCTCGTCGCCGCACTCAAACAGGGTCATGTTCTTGCCGACCTCGTTGAGACCTCCCAACGGGATCACGCGCAAGCGTGCGTCGGGGTCGTGCTTGATCTGCACCTCTGCCTGCGCCTTTTTTGCGCTCTCGGCTGCCTTTTCGGACTTGCGTCTGCCCGTGCGCACGTGCGTTTTGCGCTCGCTTGCGGGCTTTTCAGCCTTGGGAGCGACCTCTGCAGGCTGCTCGACCGGCTTAGTCTCCTTTGCTGCCTTTGCTTCCTTGGCGGACTTTGTGTCCTTTGCCGCGGATTTGCGGGTCTGCTTTTTGGGTGCAGCCTGCTCGGGCTCTGCAGCCTTGCCCTGCTCCTTGCTCTTTTGCTTGGGAGCCTTTTTCTGCTCTGCCTCTACGCTTGCGTAGATTTCCTCAAGAGCAGCATTGATGATCTTTTCGTTGACGCTCTTTTTGCTCTCGCTCTTTTTTCTTGACGATTGCTTTGCGGGTGCGCCCCCGCCGTTTCTGTTGGTTTGCTTTGCCATATATACTTATCCGTGTGCGCGCGGATCTCCTTTCTTAACGCACAAAAATCAAGCCCTACCCCGATCGGTATCACGACCCCCGATCGGTCAACAGAGCCCAAATTCAATTTGTATTTGCAGAAATGAAGTGGAATCATTTCAAAAACGGTCACATAAGTTACAGATATTATAGCACACCTTGCCGCGTTTGTCAACAGGTACGCAATAGCCAAGAGAGTCGAACTCACACGGTTTTAAGCGGCAAATATCTGCATCTGCTGCAGAAAAAATGCCTGCAATAGCAAAACCTTACAATAACAGACAGATCATGGCAGCGATCCCACCGCCCGTGACAAAGCCGCAGGCAAAGCCCAGCGCGATCTGCCACGCGCGCTTATTGACAGGCGTGCCGCCGGGCTCCTGCCCCGCACTTTGGCGGATGATGCGTGCAGCCTCGCTGACCATATCCTTGCCGGGCACTGCGTCACTTTCCCGCTTGAGCACGAAATACGCCTCCTCGAACGGCGACTCCTGCCCCAATTTGACCACGTACATTCTCTTTTGCGCACCCTTGAGCATAACGACCTCCGAATTTTTACTATATGAGCAGTATTGACGGATTTTGCTGTGTTGTTGCAAAAAAAGTTCAGAGTTTAGAATTTGCTGCGCAATCGTTATAGTATGATCGCCTTGCTAACTTCCAACTGCCCACAGGGCATCATAACTTGCCGAGGACAACCATCACGCATAACTTGCCCGAAGGGCAACCATAACTGCGCCGATCGGCGCCCGGCGGCGCCATTCGACACGCTTCGGGGCGGTACGACATCAGCTGCTCGCGAATACCAATTTTTCTAAAATTTCTCCATTTATTTCCATTTTCGTATTGACAAAATGCGCGCCAAGGTATATAATAAAAGCACTTAAATGAAAATACATAAAAAGGAGATACAATTATGAAATCAACAGGTGTCGTACGCAAGGTAGACGAGCTGGGCAGAATCGTGCTGCCTATCAGCATTCGTCAGACTATGGATATCAAGGAAAAGGATCCCCTGGAGATCTTTACCGATGAAAACCGCATCATCCTGCAAAAATACCAGCCCTGCTGCGTATTCTGCAGCAACGCAGACCGCGTTGTGTATTTCAACAACAAGCGCATCTGCCAGGATTGCTTGGAAAAGATCAAGACTCAGCTTTAATGCACAGAAAGGACTACGGCTATGAAATTGACAGATATGAAGCGCGCCCTGTGTGCGGGCGAATTTAACGCAAGACTTACCGAGGTTTACGGTGCAGACGCAGTTGCTGCACAACAGGCACGCTACGCAAAGGCACTTGACGAGTTTGCCGCACTGTACGGTGAGGGACGCGACGTTTCCCTGTTCTCGGTTTCGGGCAGAAGCGAGCTTTCGGGTAACCATACCGACCATAACCACGGCTGCGTGGTCGCAGCATCCATTGACCTTGACATCATCGCGGTTGCATCCGCAAACGCTGACGGCGTCATCCGCGTCAAGAGCGAGGGCTTCCCTGCAGACGAGGTCAATCTTGCCTCCTACAACACGCCCGATCCCGCTATGTTCGCCACCTCCGCATCCATCATTGCGGGCATGAGCGCGCAGTTCGTGCAAAACGGCTACGCAACCGGCGGCTTTGACGCTTACACCACCTCTGCCGTGCTCAAGGGCTCGGGTATTTCCTCCTCGGCTGCCTTTGAGGACATGATCGGTAACATTCTCAACTATTTATATAATGACGGTCGCGTGGATAACGTGGAGATCGCCAAGATGTCGCAAAAGGCGGAGAATCTGTTCTTCGGCAAGCCCTGCGGTCTGATGGATCAGGTTGCTTGCGCGCACGGCGGCATTGTGGCTATCGACTTTGCAGACCCCACCACTCCCATCATTCGCGGCGTGCCCTTTGACATTACCGCTGCAGGATACGCGCTGTGCATCGTCAACACGGGCGGCAACCACGCTGACCTGACCGACGATTACGCATCTATCCCCGCAGAGATGAAGGCAGTTGCGGCACACTTTGGCAAAAAGGTACTGCGCGAGGTCGACCGTGCCGAGGTTGTGGCTGCCATTCCCGCATTGCGTGAGACGCTGGGCGACCGCGCGATTTTGCGTGCAATGCACTTCTTTGCTGAAAACGAGCGCGTGAAGGCACAGACCGATGCGCTGATGCACAACGACCTTGACGCATTCCTTTCCCACGTTTGCGCATCGGGTCAGTCCTCCTTCTGCTATCTGCAAAACATTTACACCACCAAAGCCCCCAACGAACAGGGTCTTTCCCTGGCGCTTTGCCTTGCAGAGCAGGTGCTCTCGGGTAAGAGAGCCGCTTGGCGCGTGCACGGCGGCGGCTTTGCAGGTACCATTCAGGCATTTGTGCCCACCGCGCTGGTTGAAGAATTCCGCGCAGCTATGGACGGCGCGTTTGGCGCGGGCGCATGCCTGCCCCTGCACATCCGTCAGGTAGGCGCGTGCAAGATCGCGTAAGCGGAGGATCAGATGGCATTTTTTCAAAAAAATCAAAGCCCCATGCTGCCCAGTCAACCGCCCCGTGAGCAAAAGCCGCGCGAGCGCAAGCCTGCCACCAAGCAGCAAAAGCTGCTGTTCGGGCTGACGCTTGGCTGCTCGGTGCTTTCCACGCTGCTCTATTTTGGCGTGGTGTCCCTCTCGGAGTACATGGAATCTCTGCGCACGGCGCAGATCATGGGCATTGGCATCATGGCACTGTACGCTGCCTTGGGTGCGGGATTTTTGATCGCTTACATTATTTATAACCGCGCCTTCTCGCGCGACAACATCACGCCCGAAATGCTGCCCGACACCATGAGCGAGCACGAAAAGCTGGCGTTTATTCAAAGCGGCGTAGAGCGCAAGCGCAAATCCAAGTGGATGATCGTGGCATTATTTGCCGCATTCGTGCCCTTGGCAATCGATTTTCTCATTCTGACCGCCATTCCCTCGTTGTTTGGCGGCATGCTGGGTGCATAACATGGCAAGCTACCGCATCTGTACCCTGTTTTCGGGCTCAAAGGGCAACTGCACCTATATTGAGACGCCCGAGGCGAAATTTCTGATCGATATGGGCAAGAACTGCAAGGCTGTTTGCGCAGCACTTGCTTCGATCGGCGTTGATCCCGACGCCCTGGACGCGGTGTTTATCACGCATGAGCACCGCGACCATATCGACGCGCTCTCTGTTTTTTGCAAGCACCATCCCCTGCCCATTCACGTGCAGGGAGCGAGTGCCGCACGCATTTCTGACAGCGCGCCGCATCTGGCAGATCTTTTGCGCGTCTATCCCGACGCAGCATCCTGCGCCGTCCGCATAGGCGACGTGACCGTGCAGGCGTTCAAAACGCCGCACGACAGCCGCGCCTCGGTGGGCTATCGCATCACGCTGGAGGGAGACGCGCCCACAACGATTGCTTACGCGACCGACATTGGCTACGTCACGCCCGAGATCCTGCAAAATCTGCTGGGCTGTGAATCTGTGGTATTGGAGTCCAATCATGACCCCGACATGCTCATGGACGGTCCTTATCCGTATGATTTGAAGTTGCGCATTCGCGGAAAGAAGGGTCACCTTTCCAACGAGGATTGCGCGTCTCTTGCAGCGCAGCTGTACGCAAGCGGCACCAAGAACATACTGCTGGCGCACCTTTCGGAGCAGAACAACACGCCGCGCCTTGCCTTTCACGAGACCTTTACCGCCATTGCGGACACGGAATTCAACCTGCGCGTGGCAGACCCGGTACACGTCAGCTGGCTTGTGCCGTAAACAAGCCTAAACTTCAATTCCAATCATCCATCAAGATCCTTCGCGGCGCATTTCTCCGCCTGTCATTCTCGAGCGTAGCGAAGAATCTCGGCGGAGAAATGCTTGCTCGAGGATGACAGATGGATGATTGGACAACGCTCCCCAAGGAGGGTGTATGTTAAACGTAAAATTGATCACGATCGGCACGCTCAAGGAGTCGTATCTGCGCGAGGCTGCCGAGGAATACAAGAAAAGACTGGGCGCATACTGCAAGTTTACCGAGGTGAATTTAGCCGAGGTCAAGCTTTCGGACAAGCCCTCGCAAAAGGAAATTGACGCAGCGCTTGAGGCAGAGGGCAAGCAGGTGCTTGCCGCCATGTCGCCGCGCGCCTTTAAGGTCGCGCTTTGCGTGGAGGGCAAGCAGCTTTCCTCGGAGCAGCTGGCAAAGAAATTTGAGGAGATCGGGCAGACGCACGGCGAGGTGGTTTTGGTGATCGGTTCGTCGTTCGGACTTGCACCGAGCGTCAAGAGTGCGTGTGACTTGCGCCTTTCGGTGTCGGCACTGACGTTTCCGCACCAGCTGATGCGCGTGATACTGCTGGAAGCAACCTACCGCGCATTGACCATCATCAAAGGCACACCGTACCATAAATAAACTCTCACCACACGGCCCCCCCTCGATGAAAGTTTTTACGTCGCTTTTTTCAAAAAGCGACCGCCCATCCAAGGGCGCGCAGCCCTTGGTCGCCTCCGCAGAGGCGAAACTTTTCCAACGGCATTTCTTTGGTTCTTTCTTTGTGCCTACTTGCTCAAAGAAAGAACGGAGAAAAGTCGGAGGCCAAGCGGTCTTAGGAA
>JAZRDG010000143.1:0-49985 GCA_045660125.1 Eubacteriales bacterium
GCGTAGTTATGGTGCCCTTGGGGCAGTTATGGTACGCTTTGCGTAGTTATGGTGCCCTTCGGGCAGTAAAGAATAGCGAGCGCATTGCGCTCTCATAACGTTTGCGCAGCAAACTCATCACTCTAAACGATCGCGTAGCGATCTCATAACCAAAAGAAAGCCCCGGGGGGCTTTCTTTTACTTTATTTCCGACTGGAATGCCACGGCTTTGCCGAGAATGTGGATCTCATCAAGCTCGGGGCCCATGAATACAAGCGGCTCGTATTTGGGGTTTTCGGGCGTTAAGATCAGCTTGGACTTCTCGGGGTAGTAGTACACGCGCTTGAGCGTTGCCTCGTCCTCGATGACCACGGCAGCGATCTCACCGTTTGCTACCATGTCGCTTTTCTTGATAAACACGATGTCGCCGTCCTGAATGCGTGCGCCGATCATGCTGTCTCCCTTGGCGCGCAGGCAAAAGTCTGCGTCAAGATTGGTGCCCGACATGACAAAGCTATCATGCTGCTCGTCGGTCAGAATGGGCGTGCCGCAGGCGATCTCGCCAAGCACGGGGATGCGGCGGCGCTCGATGGGAAAGATATCGGGATAATTGGGCACAGCCGACGCGCTGCGCTCCATGGGAACGTCATAGCCCTCCAGCCACAAATCGGCAACGTCCAGCACGCGCGCAAGCTTGTGCATGGCGTCTGCCTTGGGTACGTAAATGCCGTTGGTATATTGGCTGATCCTTGCCTTGGAAAGCCCTGTATCGCGGGCAAGATCCACGGCACGCACGCCGCGTGCGTCCATAGCAAGGCGAAGTCTGTCGGTAAAGGTATGAATGGGTTTCATATCGTGACTCCTTTTTTGTTGTTGCTTTCATTATACAAAAGAGTTTAGCAAATGTCAAGAGATTTCACGAAAAAAGTTAAGCAAATTTTATTTTAGCGGGGGTTGACTTTTGAGGTAACCTGTGATATACTCATGACAGTTAAGCAAGATTAACCACTCACGCAACCGATGACTTGGCGTCGGTTATCATTTTGACCAGTATAGTTAAGCAACCTAAACGAACAAAAGGAGGAGTTTTTATGCCGATTGCGGGTACATGCCCCTATTTTCAAAGAGAGAAGGGTGACGGATACACCTATTGCGAATGCGCGCGCTTTCGTTTTCCCGATAAGCAGGCGCGCAGGGACATCGTTTACAAATACTGCGCACATCCCGATGGATACATGGGATGTGTGATCAAGCAGACCATGGATCAATTTTATGAAAGGAAGTATAGCAGTGAACAAACAACAAAACACAAAATTGCAGGATGAGGGAAGACTTGCGCACATGATCGCTTGGCGAGATAAGCGCATTGCCGCGCTGGAGGACCTGATCCGAGCGCACGAGGAGGCAAGCGGCGTTTACGCGGCGTATATCACGTATCTTTTGGAGCGTTGCTACGGCAGGTCGGGGCATATCAAGATCCCCAAGGCAATGATCAGGCAGGTGTGCGGCAAGTATGCCGTGCATGCCGAGGATGCGGGCGATGATTTTATCATTTATCTGACCGATTTGGGGGATGCGCATGGGCAGCAATGCGGCAAAATGGCTCAAGCCTGAAAGCCTGTCACTCTTGCGCGGCATGTCTTGCGTGGGCAAGGATGAGGGCGAGATTGCCGCTTGCATGGGCGTTACGCTCTCTACGCTGCAGCGCTGGAAAAAGCGATACCCCGAGATCGCGGCTGCGCTTGCTTATGATAAGAGCGGCGCGGACTTTGCGGTCATGGAGGCGCTGCACCGCAAGGCGGTGGGGTACACCACGCCCGTCAAAAAGACCTACAAGCTCAAGCGCACCGAGTTTGACCCCGAATCGGGCAAAAAGCTGCTGGAATACGAGGAGCTGCAGACCGGGATCGACGAGGCGCACGTGCCTGCTGACACGCGTGCCGAGATCTTCTGGCTGCAAAATCGTTGCGGCGGTGAATGGGGGCAGGGCAAGCAGGAGAGCGAGGCTGAGAGTGGCGGCGTGATCGAGCTGCCGCCCATCATGGAGCAGGGTGAGCCGCCCGAGGACGCATGAGCACGGGCGTGATCTGGACGCCGCAGCCAAGGCAAGCAGCCTTTATGGCGCGGTTTGAGGACGAGGCGTTGTACGGCGGGGCGGCAGGCGGCGGCAAATCGGATTGCGCCTTGGCAGAGTCCTTGCGGCAGGTGCATATCCCGTACTACCGCGGACTGATCTTGCGCAAGACCTATCCGCAGCTTTCCGAGCTGACAGACCGATCTGCCGAGCTGTTTCGCGCGGCGTACCCCGGGGCAAAGTACAACGACTCCAAGCACGTTTGGGTGTTTCCGTCGGGGGCAAAGATCTATTTCGGATCGCTGCAGCACACCGACGACAGGCTCAATTACCAAGGTAAGCGTTACGATTTCATCGACTTTGACGAGCTGACGCAGTTTACCTGGGATGAATATTCCTATCTGTTCTCGCGCAATCGCCCCAACGGGGCAGGCACACGCTGCTACGTGCGTGCACAGGCAAACCCGGGCGGCGTGGGGCACGGCTGGGTCAAGCAGCGGTTTATCACGCCCGCAAAGCCCATGACCACCATTTGGGAAAAGCACATCGTGCGCATGCCGAACGGGCAGGAGCAGTTGCGGTGGCGGTCGCGCATTTTCGTGCCGTCCACCGTGTTTGACAACAAGATACTCTTGCAAAACGATCCCGGGTATCTGACGCGCTTGGCGGCGCTGCCCGAAAAGGAGCGGCGTGCGCTGCTGTACGGCGATTGGGATTGCTTTGCGGGGCAGGTGTTTACCGAGTGGCGCAACGATCCCGAGCACTACCGCGACCGTGTGGGCACGCACGTCATAGAGCCGTTCGCGATTCCGCAGTCCTGGCGCGTGTGTCGCGGCTTTGACTGGGGATATACCCGACCCTTTTCGGTGGGCTGGTACGCCTTTGATCACGACGGGCGCATGTACCGCATCCGCGAGCTGTACGGCTGCAGCGGCAGCCCCAACGAGGGCTTGCGCTGGGGGGCAGAGCAGGTGGCGCGGCGCATTCGCGAGATAGAAGCCGACGACCCAAATTTGCGCGGCAGATATATCACGGGCGTTGCCGACCCTGCCATCAGGCAGAAAAACGGCGGCGAGAGCATTGCGGAGATCATGGAAAAACAGGGCGTTTACTGGGACAAGGCGGACAACTCCCGCCTGGCGGGTAAGGCGCAGATGCATGCGCGGCTTGCCTTTGACGGTGCGGGGATTCCCATGTTTTACGTGTTTTCCACCTGCCGCCATTTTATCCGTACCGTCCCCGAGCTGGTTTACGACTCGGCAGACGTGGAGGATATTGACACGGACGGCGAGGACCATATTTACGACGAGTGCCGTTACGTTGCCATGGCGCACCCCATCATCAAAAACAGACAACAAAAACACGCGGTGTCAAATGCGTTTGACCCGCTTGCAAGATAAGGAGAATCAATGCAAATCAAAGATATTTTTAAGAAAAGCAAGGAGGCGCAGCTGCCGATCGGGCAGACCGAGATTGCAGCGGCTGCTAAGATGCTGCGCGCCTGGCGCGAAGCCAAGCGTCCCTTGGATACGCGTATTGCGCAGGACGAGCAGTATTGGCAGGGCAGATACGGCAGCAGCGCGCCGCGCGAGATGCGCGATCTGGGCGGCTCTGCCTGGATGTTCAACAGCATTGCCAATCGCCATGCGGATATGATGGACCATCTGCCCACCTGCACCTGCCTTGCGCGTGAGCAGGGGGATCAGGCAGAGGCGGATATGCTTTCCGCTATCATTCCGGTCATTCTTGACCGCTGCGCGTTTGAAGCAACCTACTCGGACAACCTGTGGCAAAAGCTCAAGCACGGCGTATGTGCGTACGGCGTTTTTTGGAACAACGACCTTGAAAACGGCTTTGGCGACGTGGACGTGCGCCGCTTGGATATCGGCAGCCTGTTCTGGGAGCCGGGCGTGCGCAATCTGCAGGACAGCAAGCATTTGTTTTTGCTTGCCAAGGCGGATACCGAGCTGCTGGAGCAAACCTATCCTGCCTTTTTTGAGCGCAAGACGCGCAAAGGCAGCCCCGAGGACATCTTTTTGTCAAGCACCGACGAGGGCAAGACGGTCGTGGTGGATTGGTATTATAAAAAGAGAGTGGACGGCAAGACCTTGCTGCATTACTGCAAGTTTGCAGAGGGCGTGGTGCTGTACGCCTCGGAAAACGATCCCGCATACGCCGAGCGCGGCTGGTATGACCACGGCATGTATCCCGTGGTGCTGGACGTGATGTATCCCGAGGAGGGCGAGTGCTACGGCTTTGGCATGATCGCGGTGGCAAAGCAGCCGCAGATCCACATAGATCGGCTTGACGCCAACTTTATGGAATACGCCGATTGGGCAAGCAAGGTGCGCTTTTGGGCGAAAAAGAGCCTGGGCATCAATCAGGAGGACTTTATGGACCTTGACCGCCGCATTGTGGAGGTGGAGGGCGACATTGAAGAGGAGAAGCTGCAGCAGATCCGCATCGACACCTTTGACCAAGGGCTGCTGACGCTCAAAAAGCTCAAGATCGACGAGCTCAAGGAGACTACGGGCAACCGCGACGTTTCGCAAGGCTCGCTTTCGGGCGGCGTTACGGCTGCAACTGCCATCAAGGCATTGCAGGAGGCGGGCAACAAGAACGCCCGTGACGTCATCGCAGCATCCAATCGCGCCTTTGTGGGCGTGGTCACGCTTGTCATTGAGCTGATCCGCCAGTTTTACGGCGAGTCGCGTACCTTCCGCATCACGCGTGAGGACGGACAGGAATATTTGCAATACGATAACAGGGGCATTCTTGCCATGACCGTGCTGCAGGACGAGGGCGAGGCGTATATGCGCAAGCCGGTGTTTGATATCGCGGTCAAGGCGCGCGTGGCAAATCCGCTTTCCAAGGAGGCTGCCAACGAGCTTGCTCTGACGCTTTACGATAAGGGTGCGTTCTCGCCCGAGCAAAGAGAACAAACGCTGATCCTGCTTGAAATGATGGACTTTGATGGCATCGGTAAGATCAAGCAGATGGTCAGGGAGAGGGGGACAACGCATGATTGAAGCAAATGCCGCGCAGCTCTCACAGGGCTATTGCCTTGAGGTGATCGGGCATGCGGGATATGCAAGCGGCGGCGACGTGGTATGCGCGGCTGTCTCGGCACTGGTCGAGGCACTTGCGACCTACCTTGAGGAATACGACGATTGCACCGCAGAGGCTGATCTTGCCGACGGCTATGCCATGATCACGGTATCCGAGCGCAGCGCCGCCTTTGATATGGCGGTGTGCGGACTTGGTGCCATTGCGGAAAAATACCCCGCATACGTTTCGATGACGACTTCTTATATATAAAGCACGACACACAGGATCGTGAGAAAGGACACACACATGCAAACGGTCGAACAAACAAAAACCACGGTCGCCGACGACGGGCGCACCCTGCCGACGGAGAGCGGCAGCACGGGCGAGCAGGTACACACGGGCTCTGACGCCGAGAGCCAAAACGCGGCAAAGCGCGAGTGGGAGGAGCTGATCAGCTCGGAACGCTACAGTGCGCTTTACGCCGCGCACGTCTCCGAAATCATTCAAAAGCGACTCAGAACGGAGAAGCAGAGCAGTGCGCTTTTGCAAAGTGCGGCAAAGCTTTTGGGATTGGAGCATCCCGAGCAGCTGCCCGAACGCATTGCAAAGCTGCTTGCCCCCGTGCAAAGAGATTGGGAGAGCGAGGAGGGCGCAGTACGGGAAAAATATCCGGAATTTGACCTGGGTAAGCTGCGCGAAGACGCTGCCTTTTCCACCCTTTTGCAGGGCTTTGCAGGGGCATCCGCGATTTCGCTGACCAAGGTGTACGAGCTTTACGCGCTCGATCACCTCAAAACTGCCGCTGCCAAGGACGCAGCGGCACAAGCCGCCCGACAGATCATGGGGGCGGTACACATCAGGCACGCAAGACCGCACGAAAACGGATTGCGTGATGCAGCCCCCGAGGCGGGGCACGCCTCCCGATTGACGCGCGCGCAGCGAGCCGTGCTTGCCGAGCGCGCCGCAAAGGGGGAGCACATTACATTTTAGAAAGGAAATTTTATGAACAAGAGAATGATTGACCTGCAGCGCTTTGCTGCAGATACCAACGTGATGGGTACCGAGGGTACCGTCAACGCAGCAACGGGCTCGACCGTTGCATACACCGTGGGAATGGGGCTTTCCGAGGAGATGAAGACCTACTATTCCGATTACCTGATCGACAACGCCGAGCCTGCCTTGGTGCACGACATGTTCGCGCAGAAGCATACCATTCCGCAGGGCGGCGGCAAGACGGTACAGTTCCGCCGCTATAATCCGCTGCCCAAGCTGACCGAGCCCATTCAAGAGGGTGTAACTCCTGCGGGACAGAGCATCAGCATGGAGGTGCTGGAGGCAACCGTGGCGCAGTACGGCGGCTACGTGGAGCTGACCGACCTGCTCATTCTGACTGCCATTGACAACAACCTTTGCATGGCAACCAAGCTGCTTGGCTCGCAGGCAGGCAGAACGCTGGACACCATTACCCGTGAGGTGCTTGCGGGCGGTACTAACGTGCAGTACGGCGAGAACGCAGTTCCCGCAAGATATCTGCTGACCGGTGGTCAGGAAAGCGGCAACCACTACCTGACGGTTGACGCCATTCGCCGCGCGGTCCGCTTCCTCAAGAACCAGAACGCAGAGAAGATCAAGGGCAGCTATATCGCCATCGTGCACCCCGACTGCGCGTACGATCTGATGAGCGATCCCAACTGGAAAACGCCCAATCAGTACGCTGATCCCTCGGGCATCATTGAGGGCGAGATCGGTAAGATCGAGGGCGTGCGTTTCATCGAATCGGGTGAAGCAAAGGTATTCCACGCAGACGATCTGGCAGGCAATGCACGCGAGCTGAGCGTCAACAAGAGCGGCGGTTATTCGGGCGCAAACGTGATCGCCTTTGACGGCGGCAGCGTACAGGCAGGTGCTCTGGTTGGCAGATACGTGCTGATCGGCGGCACGCGTGCTTACGTCGGTGCAAACACCGTAAGCGAAATGACGCTGTATACCGACAGCACCAAGAGCACGCTGGCATCGGTTTCCTGCGAGGATAACACCGTGATCTATCCCGGTGAGGCGGGGGCGCAGGGTCGCGACGTTTATGCGACCATGGTATTTGGCGAAAACGCTTACGGTACTACCGAGATCACGGGCGGCGGCCTTGAGCTGATCGTCAAGCAGCTTGGCAGTGCAGGCACTTCCGACCCGCTCAACCAGCGCGCAACCGTGGGCTGGAAGGCAACCAAGGTGACCGTGCGTCTGGTCGAGGCATTTATGGTCAGAATCGAGACCGCATCCACCTTTGACGACAACGACTAAATAACACAAGCCCCGGGAGCCATACGGCTCTCGGGGCAGAAAGGAGATTTTATGAACACACAGACCGCCGATCAGGCTTATTTGGAGGAATACATTGCCATTAAGCTTTTCAAGGACAACGACCGCTACAGAGATGACGTGTACGTAGCGATCAACGGCAAAAATTGCGTCATCAAAAGGGGAGAATGGGTCAAGATCAAGCGCAAGTACGCGCTGGTGCTGGACCAATCCGAAATTCAGGACACCAAGGCGGCGCAGCTGATGCAGGCAGAGCAAAACCGCTTTGTCGGACAGAGCAGGGGGGCAGGCTGATATGGCAAGAACGGGAATTGGCAGCCGCGGCATGGAGAGCGCGGTGCGTGCCGCTTCGCTTGGTGAGTCTGTGCTGTTGCTTGCGCGTGGGTACGATCAGCTTGTCAAGGATCTGGAGTACGCGCTTTTGCACATCTCCGAGGAAAACCTCAGCCCCGATTTGCGCGCGCTCATAGAAAAGAGGGATGCTTGATGCTGCCCGCACTCGAGAGCACAAAAACCTATCGCCAGATCGCGCGTGACTTTACCCAAGGGCTTTGGCACCGCTACGGGGGCGGCGAGCGCAGCTTTTTCGATTGCCAGAATATCAGCGGCACGCAGCATCCCGTCATCTCTCCCAGAGCCCCAAGACGCGCCTGGCTCAATCTTTCTCAGGGCGTGCAGGGCATGCATTGCTCGGATGCCTTGTATCTTGCCTCGGACGGAGAGCTGCTTAAAGCTCTTTCGGAAAACAGCGCGCAGGTGCTGGGCAACGTCAACAGCAGCCCCAAGGTATTCGGGTCGCTTGCAAGCTCGGTGCTGATCCTGCCCGATTTCAAGGTGTACGACACGGTCAATTACCGCCTTGAGTCCAAGTACGTCAAGCTTTTGCTTACCAACGTGCTGGTGCACAATCAGGATTACGTGGATCAGGATGGCATTGCGCGCGCCATCAGGCGCAACACGCTGCATTGCGTGGATTTCAACTTCCTTGATTTTTTTAAGCCCGGGGATTCGGTCAGGATCACGGGCACAGGCAGCAATGACGGCTACTATACCATTCGCGGCGTGGAGGAATTTGATCTGCGCTTTGACGAGAATGCGTTTGTGGCAGAGGACATGCCCGTGTGCAATCTGATCCTGGATGCCCCCTTGTTGGAGGGAATGTGCACCTCGGACGATCGGCTTTGGGGATATGCGGGCAATACCATTTATGCGTGCGCACCCGGACAGGTGACCAACTGGTATCGCTATGACGGCGACGCGCAAAGCAGCTATGCGGTCACGGTTGCGGATAAGGGTCCCTTTACCGCTTGCGTGATGCATGCGGGACACCCCGTATTTTTCAAAACCAACTGCATGGTTGAGGTGTACGGCGACAGCCCTGCGAATTACTCCTTGGTGCAGACCTGCCTTTTGGGCGTTGCAAAGGGGAGCGGTGCATCTCTTTGCTCGGTTGGGGGCAGCCTGATCTATCTTTCGGATCACGGCGTGGTCAGCTGCAGCGGCAGCAGCACCAAGGTCATATCCGAGGCACTGGGCACGCACTTGAAAAACGGCGTGGCGACCACCGACGGCAGACGCTACTACCTGTGCGCCGAGGATGAGAGCGGCACGCGCGCCTTGTACGTTTACGACGTGCAGACCGGTGCCTGGCACAAGGAGGACGATGCGCACGGCGTGATGCATCTGGGATATCTGTCGGGAGACGTATACGCCTTTTGCAGCAACAATTCGGTCTACATCATAGGCGAGGACGTAACAGGCAACGGCACGCCTATGGGCAAGGTGGAGTCGTTTGTCGAATTTCATCCGATCTGTGACGATGGGCGCGGTGAGATCGTGCCCGTGCGACTTGGCTTGCGCGTGTGGTGCGAGGCAGGGAGCGAGCTTGCGCTTTCGGTTCGCTATGACGGCGGCGCATGGGAGCAGCGCGCCACGCTGCAAGCTGGGGGTGAGCGGATCTGGTACGTGCCGCTGCAGCCACGCGCTTGCCAAAGCCTTGGCGTGCGCGTGCAGGGCAAGGGAGATTACCGCATCTGCGCCTTGATCGGGGAGTACAAGTAGTATGCAGAGCACGCCCGATTATAAAAGAGTGCTGTGTGAGGAGCGGCACGAGAGAATAGAGGCGCGCCTTTCCAAGCACGGTGAGCAGATCGACTCCTTGGAAAAGTGCACCATTAAGCTGACCGAGATGGTGGACAGATACGATCAGCTTGCGCAGCATCAGGAGTCGCGCATTGCAGCGCTTGAGCGCAAGCCCGGGCTTTTGATGGAGCACGTGCTGGGGTATGCCGCCTCTGCCGTGCTTGGCGCGATCGGCAGCGCGTTGGTGTCGTATTTTTTGGCATGATACTTGACAAAAGGGTGATCATAAGGTATGATTAAGATACTACTAAAAAGGAGATCTTAGTATGCTTTGTGATCACCCTCTTTATTATTTAAGCGTTAACGCCGCACATAACGACGATTATCACAGCCGCATGACCGAGGCTATGAATCCTGCGCCCGCAGTTGCCGAGAACGGACGCTACACCTACCGCCTTGCAGGCTATGACGCCGAGGTGCAGGTGGATTGCCAAGCTCCTGACGGCTGCACGTATGAAAGCCTGACTACCGTGCGCAATACGGGAAGCGAGCCGCTGATGCTGGACCGCTTTTCCTCCGGTTACGTCAGCGGTATCGGCAAGAGCGGTAAGCCCTGGCACCAAAAGCGTTTTGTGCTGCATATGTGTGATTCGTCCTGGCAGGGCGAGGGGCAGTGGAGAAGCGGCTACGTGGAGGAGTTCGGGCTGTATCCCACCTATAACCACGGCACGCAGCGCGCCTTCCGTATCGGCAGCACCGGCTCGTGGACGACCTGCCGCCATTATCCCATGATCATGTTAGAGGACACCGAGCTTGGTGAAACCTGGTATTTTGAGATCGCCACGCACGCCTCCTGGTATATTGAGATCAACGTAGGCGGCTATCGCAGCGATCTGTGGCTCAACGTGCTGCTTTCCGCATGCCACGAAGGGCACGACGGCTGGCACTATGAGCTGCAGCCGGGCGAGAGCTATACCGCGCCGCTTGCCTTTTACGGCAAGGTGACGGGCGGCTTTGAGCAGGCGGTTGCCGCGCTGACCGCTTATAAGCGCGCCAGGATCGACCGCGCTTTCCCCGCAGGGCAGGTTCCCGTATGCTTTAACGATTACATGAACTGCCTGTGGGCACTGCCCACCAGAGAAAAGCTTGTGCCGCTGATCGATGCGGCTGCCGCGGTTGGTTGCGAGTACTTCGTGATCGATGCAGGCTGGTTTGGCGGTGGAGCGCACTGGAGTGATTGCCTTGGCGATTACCTGCAAAACGACTCGCTGTTCGGAGAGGGCGGCTTTGACGGTATTCTTGCCTACATCCGCGAGAAGGGCATGCTGCCCGGCTGCTGGCTGGAGGTGGAAAGCGTCAGCGCCAATGCCGAGGTGCTTACGCGCATTCCCAATGCGCTGCTGACGCGCCACGGGCACGTCATTGGCAAGACCAGAGGCTTTTTCGATTTCCGTAATCCCGATGTATGCGCGCACGTGTTCGGCATTTTTGAGCGTCTGTACAACAAGGGCATTCGCTTTATCAAGAACGACTACAATCAGAATATCGGCATCGGTGTGGACGGCGCGTGCGGCGCGGCTTCTCCCGAGGAGCTGGGGCGCAATCAAGCCGCGTTTATGGCGCTGATTGACCGCGTGCACGCAGCGTTTCCCGATCTGATCATTGAAAACTGCTCGTCGGGCTGCATGAGAGCAGACCACGCAAGCGAGAGACATTTCCATATGCAATCGGTCAGCGACCAGGAGTATTACGAGCGCATGCCCAGCGTGGTGCAGGGTCTGTTTGCTTGCATGCCGCCCGAGCGCGTAGGCATTTGGGGATATCCGTATCCCGTGATGATCGAGCACCGCGAGAGCTTTGTGCCCAACGCAGAGTTTACCGCAAGATTTGCGGACGGACATAACACGGTATTCAACATGGTGCAGGTCATGCTTGGCTGCATTTATCTCTCGGGGCATATCGATTGCGCGGACGCGCAAAATCTTGCGCTGATCAAGGAAGGCATTGACCTGTATAAGCAAAACCGCGATATCTTGACCAAAGCTTATCCCGTTTATCCCACGGGGCTTGCCAAGATGGCGGACGTGGGCGTTTTGTCGCTTGGTATGCTGGAGCGCGAGAGCGGCACGCTGCTTTTATCTGTCTGGAAGACGGGCGAGCAGACGCATGCGGATATCGATCTTGACAAGTACGTGGGCGAGAGTGCCGTGCTTGAGGCGATCTATCCCGCACGCGCATCAGGCAGCGTACAGCTGCAGGGAAGCACGCTGCGCGTGGATTTCCCGCGCTGCGACAGTGCGGTGTGGTGCAAGATCACAAAAGCGTGAAAATCTGCCAAAGATCTCAAATTCTGCTTGACAGAAGCGCCAAAATATGATAAAGTAATTGGGTGACATCTCTGTAACAGCTGATGATATTTCAAAAAATGAAAGGAAAAAACATCATGAAAAAATTGCTCGTTTTGCTGGCACTTTGCATGGTTTTCTCCGTTTTGATGGTTGCTTGTAACAACAACACCACCGACCCCGAGGATACCACCGTAGAGTCCACCGAAGCTCCTTCTCAGAGCGAGTCTGAAACTGAGACCGAGACCGAAACCGAGACTGAAACCGAAACCGAGCCCGAGACTGAGACCGAAACCGAGTCTGAGTCCGAGTCCGAAACCGAGCCCGATCCCGAACCCGTAAAGGTTGTCGCAGGCATCTCCTTCGACGCTATGGGTAAGGTATACGGCGGTGAGATCGATATGGATAACCTGTTCTTTGCATCCGGCGTTGAATATGCTACCTGGGGCAAGGTTGCAGAAATTGACCACCTGGTTGACAACCTCAAGGTTGCAGGCTGGGTAGCATTCTTTACCGAGACCGAGGGCGTTCTGGGCTACTCCATTGACGGCGCAGAGGCTGTTTATCCCGAGGGCTTCTCCTATACCGCAGAGCAGGGCGTGCTGGATCACGTTGCAGCTAACGTTCCCGGCGGCAAGGGCGCTGCAAGAATGTTCTCTGACATTCCCGTACGTGATCTGTCCGCAGGTGAGCACACCGTTGCGCTGATGGCTAAGGATGCCGACGGCAACGAGGAGGCTTTCGCTGAGTTCAAGCTGGTTAAGGTAATGCCTTACGTAGAAAACGCACACGACAGATTCTCGATCGACAACATCAACCTCAACGGTGCTCCCTACGTAACCGAGGGTAGCGTAGTTCCCGAGCTGAGCGCTCTGAACAACACCGTAACCGTAACTGCCGATATGGTTAAGGACACCATCGGTATGAGAGGTTGGGTATCCTTCACCGCAGCTCCCGCTGCTGAGTTTGGCTACTACATTGGCAACGATATCGAGATCGTAACCGACCCCGCGTTCTTCCAGGAGCGCGCTGACCTTGCAGCTGCAGGTATCGTTAACGGTGCAGGCTACAACATGACCGTATCCATTGCTGATCTGGCAATTGGCACTTACCCCGTAGGTATCATTGCAAAGCTGGAGGACGGCACCTATGCACAGCTCTTCTCCTTCTATCTCTGCATTGAGCCCGTTCAGCCCCTGAGCGTGGATTTCAGCCAGACGACCATTACCGGTAGCTATCCCAACGTTTTCACCGGTGCGAATGCTCCTTTCAATACCACCCCTGCCGTTGGCTCGGATGAATATCTCATCACGCTTCACTACGGTACGATTCAACTGGGCGAGATCGATCTCTCCAAGTACAGCAAGGTAACCGTAACCTACGGAACCGCAGCTGACGGCCTGTTCCCGGATTCGAATTTTGCAGGGGAATATGCTGCTACGCAGCAGAGAGTTTTGCTGCTGAACGCTCCGAGTGCAACTGATGAAACCGGTGTGTTTGAGCTGCTTCCCGCAGAGGATGCAATCATTGCAACCGCACATTATGAAATCTCCGAGGGCTTTATGGCAATCAGAACGGTTGAGATCGATCTGAGTGAGATCGATTACAACGGTCAGCTTTACCTGACCTTTGACTTCCGTAATGCCGAGAATGCACTTGGCGCAATGGGCTATCTGCTGTCCGTGACCGAGATCGTATTCGAATAATTCGACATAAAAAACAACCGAGCCACGGCTCGGTTGTTTTTTCTTTTAATATTGCGCGATAAGATCGTCGTCCTGCTCTTTGACGGTCAGGAACACCATGGTGGTGTCGCGATCGCCAACGGGATCGTTGGGGGAGTGCATGGAAAGGTACAGCTGACCGTCCACGTCGGCAAAGATCATGCCGTGGCCGCCGTCAAAGGGATAGCCCGCGTCGGTCTTGCCGTAAAGTCGCTTCTCGCGCTGCATCCAGTTGCCGTCGGGGCGTCCGTTGTCGCTCTCGGCAATGCCTACGCAGTAGCCGTCCGTGGCAAAGTTGGACCAGAGCATGAGCAGCTTGCCGCCCTTGGTGCGCCACATAAAGCAGCCGTCGGTCACGCCTGCGGCAGACCAGGGCGCGTCGTCCGCGCGGAACAGGTCAATGGGCTGGCTGACAAGGTGCGTCAGATCGTCCGACATTTTTGCAACCGACATCATGCCCACGTGATCGGGCAGGCAGGTCCATTCGTGCACGAAAATGCTCCAGGGCTGACCCTGCTCGTCAATATACAGCGTCGCGTCAATGCAATCCCAATAGTCGGGGGTGAAATGACCGTCCGAGATCTGCACAAAGGGACCCTCGGGGTGATCTGCTTTGAATACGCTGCAGCCGCGGTGCTGGGTCTTGGAGGAGAAGTAGGTGGTGAACATGTAATATTTGCCGCCGTAAACGTGTACCTCGGGAGCCCAGTTTTGCTTCACGAAATCCTCGGGCACGACCACGGTGGGCGCAACTTCGGAAAGCTTCCATTCACCGTCAAGGCGACCGCTTTTGTTGACGTAGCATTGCCAGCCCGTGCCGTAAGCGTAGTAGATGCCGTCTGCAACCACGATATAAGGGTCGCGCAGCTTGGTAACGTTGGTTTCAATAATCATGTTAGAATCTCCTTTGATAGATTTTGACGCTTTGCACGCCGCTTTTCATAATGATGTAACGAAGCATAGGAGAGCACAGCACGCGACGCTTGAACGTCTTGCTGTAAAGCTTGCAGCGCAGTGACCTTGTGGCTGCACGGTATGCGCGCGAGATTTGCGCAGGGGCTTGCTTGGTAAACGCCTTTGCCAGCATGCGCCCCGAAAGCATGGCCGAGCTGATGCCCTCAAACGAGCTTGCGCTGATCAGTCCGGCAGCCTCGCCGATCAGATACACGCCGTCCTTGCCCGTGATAAAATCACGCAATTTGCGGGGAGAGCATACCTGACAAGCCTCGGTTTTGAACGGCTTGCCAAGCGAGATGCCCAGATGCTGCTCAAGGCGCGCCTTTTGGGCTTCAAAGGCAGCGCGGCTGCCCGATTTGGCAAAAGCACCGCCAAAGACGGTGTGACCGTCCTTGCGGATCAGCCACGAGCAGCTGTCGCTGGTCGCCTTGTCAAAAATGCAGGCGTAAGCGGGGATGGACGGGTCACTTGTGGCAAACCATTGCTGCACAGATACGTACTTGTAGGGCTGGCGTGCGAAAAACTGCCGCCGCACGATCGAGGATGCGCCGTCCGCGCCCACCAAAGCGTTGGCGCGAAATTCCTGAAAGCCCCCGTCGGTCTGCACCGTGAGCGCAAAGCCGTTGGTGCGTTGGATGCTTGTGCATCTGCCCGACACCACCTGCACGCTCTTTGGTAAAAGCGAGAGCAGCCAGCGGTCAAAGGCAAGCCTGTCCATGTTGAGATAGTGACGCTGATACAGGCGCGTGACGCGCGCGGCAAGGTCAATGGTGTGCACCGAAAAGATCTGCGGATCGGCAAGCACCGCGTTGGGCAGCGTCAGCGCAAATTCGGCAAGCACCTTTTGCGCATCGGGGGAAAGCAAGCCGCCGCAGGGCTTGGCGTTGTGGTCTGTCTGACCGTCAATGAGTAAAATGCGCGTATCGGGCAAGTTTGCGGCAAGCTCGCGCGCAAAGGTCGCGCCAGCAGGTCCTGCGCCGATCACGGCAACGTCGTAGTACTGTTCCATATCACATCGTTTTTTGATAATTGTCGGGGTCTTGGTCTACGCGGTAGTTGGGGTCACGGGGGTTGATGCCGTTCATGACCTGCATGATATGGTAAGCGCGTGCCTGCAGGTCCTTTGCAGCCTCGGCAGGGGAGAGAGACTTGTCCGCAAACAGCGGCTCGCCTATGTGCAGATCAACCTGCGGCTTTTTGGTAAACAGCTTGGTAATACCCTTGCGCGGACGGAAGGACATGGTCAGGGGAATGATGGGTCTGTCATATTTGACCGCATATTTGAATACCGCAGGCTTGAACGGGCGAATATCGGGGTAGAACAGCCACATCGATCCTTCGGGGTAAAAGTGCATCCATTTATCGCTCTCAAACACCTCTTGCATTGCCTGCTTGAACTTGATCATGGCGCGAATGCTGTTTGTGGGGATGGGAATACCGCCCGACATGCGGATCCAGAGGCGGTTGGAGCCGTTGAGATTGGTTTTCCATGCAGGGAAGTAGAGCAGATGCGGACGAATGCCGCAAAGCACGCAGATCAGGTCAAAGTAGAAAACGTGGTTGGAAATGGTGATCGCGCCACTCTCAAGCTGCTTTTTGTAAGGCTTTAAGTTCTCTCTGCCGTACACGCGCAAGCCGTGCGTGACCTTGACCAAAAGAAAACCGATGGTCTGCAGCCCCAGCCAGTAGATCGAGCGCAGGCACTTGAAGGCAAAATCCTTGCGCAGATAAGGGTAGCTTTCGTCAAAGACCGTGTCTCGCAGCGCATTGACCTCGATCATGTGCTCGTCGCACCTCTCGGGGTATTTGTAATCCAAATCGTGCTTGTAATACATACTGTTCATCCTTTTTTCGTGATAATTCGATTATATCATACATCATTAAGTTTTGCAATAGGCGAATAATATAAATCCCTCGCTTCCATGGCGAGGGATAATTTATGCTAATACAGTTTCCACAAACTCATAAGAAACACCGTTATGCTTGATCTCATATTCCTTACCGGGGGAAAGGATTCCCGTAATGACGAGATCCTGTGCATAAGGCAGTCCGCGACCGTAATCCAAGTCGTAAATCAAAAAGGCAACTTGGCAAGTTTCTTGTGCTTTGAATACAGCCAAGCGATCACAACGTGCGCACCATATCAGCTTTGCATCTATGTAAATGGATACAAGACACAGCTTATAGTCGTCAATGCTTGTGCGAAAGAGCGGAAATTTTACCTTGATCAATCCCATCACAATACCTCCAAAAAATAAAAAGTGCGGCTACCGAAGCAACCGCACAAAAAACGCAAACTCCGTTAGTCGCCAAACCAACTGTAAATAGTCATAACCTTTCAGCTCGCCACATACAGAAGGAGTTTGCATTTTTGTCAAACTTACCTATATGTAACGAGAAAAGGGTACAGCTACCCCGTAAAAAATATGTGCATTATGCTATTCAGTTGGTTTGGCATATATAGTATACCACGGTTTTGGCAGAAAATCAAGGTTTTTTATAGAATTTTTGAAAAGTTAGCCCGAGGGGAATTAGAACCCTTATTTGCGCCAAAAGTCGTATATGTCTTATACTCAACCGGCGCAAACCTTGCACACCGCGCGATGCGCGGAGTGCGGGGTTCTAATTCACTGAGGGGATCAGCAAAAAGAAAGAGAGGCTGCCGATGGCAGCCTCTCTTTCTTTTTGGTGGACCCGAGGGGAATTGAACCCCTGTCCGAAAGCCCGTTGATACGACCTTCTCCGTGGGCAGTCTGTTATTTAGAATTCCCCCTTCGCACCGTCAACAGACAGACTTTGCGGCAGGGTAGCCATTTTGTGCATGATCGGTTCAATGGCGAAACACCGATGCACGGTCACCGCTCAATGACGTTGGGGTCTCGGTCGCGGTAATCCGAGAGCAACGGGCAAGACCGCAGTCTTGCAGCACTGCCTAATTAGGCAGCCAGAGCAACGTTAGAGTTGTCGTTTATTTTTTAAAATTGGACAGTTTATCGGGATTATCCGGCCCGCCACGCTTATCGTATCGCAAAACCCCCGTCGAAACCATTGCGGGCCCATGCGATAACTCTATTATTATATATCATTCCCGTGATTTTGTCAAGCATGAAAAAAGTCGGAATGCAAAATATGCACTTTTGCGCACATTCTATTAAAACGGCTTGACAAATGTCACTTTTTTTGGTAAAATATACGCACGAAAATATGTACAGAAAGGGGATATCTATGAAAAATAACAGATACTTATCCTTATTCCTGTGTTTGTGCTTGACCTTTGCCATGCTCCTGCCCATGCTCAGCGCATGTAATGAGAGCGGTGGCGAGCAGAATACGACAGAGCAGACCACGAGCGCAGAGACGCAAGCCGATACCGAAAAGAATCCCGGTGTACAGGGAACGCTGGGCGATCCGGAAACCGCGCCCGAGCCCGGTGAAACGACCGAGCCAGGTAGCGAGACCGAAACAGAGCCCGAGACCGGATCTGACACCGATACCGAATCGGAAACCGAAACCGAAACCGATCCCGGTGCCGATCTGCCTCCCGTGGAGCAGACCTGGTCGCTGCCTATTCTGCGCATTGATACCAACGATGGGCACGATATCACCGACAAGGAAAATTACAAATCCTGCTTAGTCACCTTGGAGAATTGCTCCGAGCCTATGCAGTTTGAGGACATCAGCGCGTCGATTCGCGTGCGTGGCAACTCTACTGCCGTGACCGAGAAAAAGCCCTTCCGCCTCAAGTTTGACAAAAAGCGCAATATGCTTGGTCTCAATGACGGCGCAAAGTGCAAGTCGTGGTGCCTGATGGCGGACTATTACGACTATTCGCTCATGCGAAACAGCCTTTCCTTCCGTATGTGCAACGTGCTGCTGGGCGGTTACTCCTTTGCATCCGATTGCACTTGGGTGGAGCTTTACGTTAACGGCGACTACCGCGGCGTATATCTGCTTTGCGAGCAGACGCAGATCAATCCGCACCGCGTGAATATTTATGAAAAGGAAGACACCGAAACCACCCTGGATATCGGTTATCTCATGGTAGGACAGGGCGGCAGAACCGATGAGCCCAACACCGTACAGATCAGCTACGGCGGCGGTCACATCACCGATTCTTTGGGCGCTGTGGGCAGCTTTGGCGGCGGTAACTTCTCGCTCTCCTCGGGCGGTGACTATACGCGTGAGCAGATCGACTATTGCGCCAAGGTAGTGGGCAATATCGCGCGCCTTTGCTACGCTGCGATCATGGAAAACACCTACTACGAGCTTGACGAGAACTGGGAGCTTGTACGCAAGACCTCGTTTACCGGCACGACCGAGCGTGAAAAGCAGATCGAGACCATTTCCGCTTACGTGGATATCGAGTCCGCGCTGCGCATGTATATGACCGATGAGATCGTCAAAAATCTTGACTCGGGCACGTTCAATATGTATATCGATCTTTCTCCCGACGGTGCAAAGAAGCTGACCTTCGGCCCTCCGTGGGACTATGACTTTGCACTTGCCAACACCAGATACAACACCACCCATTCCACCAAGGGCATGTACGCTGCCAACTTCTCTTACAGTGACGGCGTGCGCGTCAATCCGTGGTTCGTGCTGTTCTGCCAGGCAGATTGGTTCAACGAGATGTGCGAGCCCGTTTGGATGGAGCAGAGAGACGAGCTGTTTGCCATTTGCGAGACCATTCTGGTGGATGCAACGACGCACAAGGACGCATTTAACCGCAATTTTGATCGCTGGAAGATCCTTGGCACGATGAATCAGGGTCACCAGGCTGACGACGTATTTGGCTTTGAAACGCACGACGACGCTGCCAACTTCGTCTATAACTGGCTGTACAAGCGTCTGCTTTACCTTGATACCGTATGGGGCGACCGCGTCACTCTTGAGCCCGAGGGCAACAAGGCGTACTCGCATATCAACTTTGCCGAGAGCGACCGCAGCGATTTGTTTGACGGCTTTAATAACTGTGTAGGCTCGTTCAGAGAGAACAGCTATTATCGCTTATCGGTGCTTGAGCCGCATGATCCTTACGTGCATATCCGTTACGAGGATAACGGCGCAAATCTTGAAGCGGACGATTACAGCGTGATCGAGGTCACCTACCGCATACCCACGACGAACAGAAAATCCGACTACCAAGCAGAAATCTTTTTGTGCTCGGGACAATACGTGCATCCCACGGGCGGCGTTTCTGTAGTCTTTGACCTGATTGCCGACGGGGAATGGCACACCGCACGCGTGCAGCTGCCCGGTGGCGTTTGGGGCGGCACGGTGCACCAGCTTCGCCTTGATTTCTTTAGCAACTGCGAGCGCGGCGACGAGTTCCATTTGCAGAGCCTTGTGTTGACCAACTAGTTGGTCAACGATGTGTTCCGCTTCGCGAAACGTGATGTACCCTTTGGGAGTGATGCTTCCTGCGGAAGTGATGGACGCTTCGCGAGTTAATATGCGGAACACATCACATCACTATGCGCCATAGGTGCAGAGCATCACTATGCAAAGCATACCATCACTTCGGCGAAGCCGATCCATCACAATTTAACTGGAAAAAGAGGTTATCTATGGCGGAATCAAAAATGCGTGAACTTTCAATGGATTTTGCTGTTGAGATTGTGAAACTGGTCAGTGTCTTAAAATCCAACCGCGAATCAGTTATTGCAAATCAAATAGGCAGAAGTGGGACAAGTATAGGCGCGAATATTCATGAGGCGCAATACGCACAGAGTCGAAAGGATTTTATTTCAAAACTTGAAATAGCACTGAAAGAGGCAAGTGAAACAGGGTATTGGTTAGAACTTCTATATAGAACCAATTACATTGACCAAGAACGATACAAAGCATTGTCTGAACAGTGTGCGAGACTTCGCGTAATGCTTATTTCGTCATGCAGAACAGCGAAAGCCAATCAAGATGAATCATATAGATAAATAATAAAAAGGGTTAGTAGGTAACGATATCTACTAACCTTTTTTATCAGATGCATTTGTGCGAATCCAAAAGCTCCCGCACACCTTGGCAAAACACCTCGGGCTTATCAAAAAACACGGTATGCGCGCCGTCGGGGATGCGCAAGATGCGCTTATCGGGCGCACAGACCTTGCGATAATACTCCTCAATCATGTCGGCAGGGCAGATGCGGTCGTCGTCCGCGGTCAGAAAATATACGGGCGTGCGGAAATCGGGCGGCAGACGGCGCAGGTCAAATTCCATGCTCAGATAGGAAATGAGCGGCGACTCGTGCGCAAAATAGGCGTGCGGCAAAAGCATCTGCCGCAGCTTCCAGCGCAGATCAAGCAAATGGCAGTCGGGCGAGAGCAGCCCCGTGCGGATATAGGCAGCCATGGACTTGCAATCCGCGTTTTTTTGATACGCGCAGGTCGCATCGCGCAGCTTGGCGTATGCCATAAAGCCGCTTTTGGAAAAATGCTCGTCAAGGGCAGAGAAGTCCTTGATCTCCTTTTCCAAGCGCTGTGCACGTGCGCGGTCACCTGCAAGCCTTGCGCGTTCGGCGGCTTGCATGGCAGCGTACACCGTGCCCGACAGAATATGCACGCATTGGCAGACCGAGAGATAGCAATGCAGCCGCTCGGGGTGCAATTTCGCGTACAGCACGCCGGGCACAGTACCCCAGGAATAGCCCAGCAGAATGATCTTTTGCTTGCCAAAGCGCGTGCACAGATACTCCACCAGCTCGTCAAGATCGCGCAGGATCTGCCCCACGCTCACGGGCGCATCCTTGCCGCGGCTGGCATAAAAGGTGCGGCCGCAGCCGCGCTGATCCCAGTTGACCAAGGTGTAATCCTGCTCCAGCTGCTTTTGGTAGTGGTAGGAAAGGCAGGAGGTGGGATTGCCGGGGCCACCGTGCAAAAACAGAATGATCGGGTTGCGAGAATCCTGCCCGCGAATCTGAATATACTGCTTGATGCCGCCTAAGCTCACGTAGCGGCATTCCTGTATGCCGTGCGCCGAAACGATACTGTGCCGCCAGATCTGCCCCGCACGCGTCAGCGCAAACGCGCAGGGCAGCGCCAGCGCAGGGGCTACGATGGAAAGAACGCTCATAAATTCTCCTATATTTACGTAATACTCTTATTGTTGCAGATTTTGGGAGAATTATTCTGCTTTTTGTGGGGATATACGGGCGGACACAAGAAAACGGACACAAAAAAGCGACCTTTATGCAAGGTCGCTTTTCAGAATACTTGCCACGTAGCCCTCGGGGGCGGTGGGGGTGAGTAATTTTATGCCGCAAACGGTTTGCGCATCGGGATCAAAGGCAACGGCACCAAGGTCTGTAGAAATACCCGTGCCCGTCATTTTGACGTAGGATTCCTTTGCCGTCCACACGCGATAAAACCGCGCGCAGGTGTCGGGATCGGTCACGTTGCCGTCCGGCACAGGATTGCCGCCCCAAACGTATGCTGCCTCGGTTTCGGTGAAATATCGCCCCACCATGCCTGCGCGAAAGGGCTTGATCAGCTCGATATCCGCGCCCACGGGAGTATCGGACACCGCGCACAGCACGTACTCGCCGCTGTGGCTGACGCTGAAATGCAGGGGCAGGTTGGCATACGGCTTGCCCTTGTCACCGTAGGTAAAGGTGATGTCCTCGGGGGCTACGCCCGACGCCTTGGCAAGCATGCGCCGCGCCAGCATATCGGCACAAAGGCAACGCTTGCGGTCGTCCTCGTGGCGAAAACGGTCGGCGCGCGCCTGCCGTTCGGGCGAGGCGGCACGATACATGGCGTCGTATTGCGCTTCGGTATAGTTGCGTATATTGCAAAATTCGTACGTCATGCCGCACCTCCGTGTTTTAGTATTAACATTATATCAAATCTCGGCATCACAGTCAAGCATAATCTTGACATTCGCGGCACTTTGCGCTATAATGTTAGCAACGAACAAAAAGGAGGCAGGGTATGAGGATCACACGCTATGCGCTGCAAGCGCAAAATTTGCCGCGCAGCCTACGCATTGCCCTTGTGGCAGACCTGCATAACCGCGCCCCCGACGAGGTGCTGCTGGCAGTTGGCGAGATCAAGCCCGACGTGATCTGCATTGCAGGGGATCTGACCGAGGCGCTGGACGGCACGCAGGATGACAAAAGCCAAAACGGTTTTGCCGCCCTGGACGCGCTGTGCAAAATTGCGCCCACGTTTTACGCGCCGGGAAATCACGAGATCGGTGCAAGCCACAAGCACCTGCGCCAATATCCTCCCGCGCCCGACAAGGTGCGCATCACGCCCCAAAATCTGGCGCGAATCCAAGAGAGCGGCGCTTGCTTTCTGGATAACGCTTTTGTACAGTGGCAGGGAATTGCCATAGGCGGACTTGGCTCGGGGCTTTTGAACCAAGACGGCAAGCCCGACGTGGACGCGCTGAGCGGCTTTTTCGCCCATGAGGGCTATAAGATCCTGCTTTGCCACCACCCCGAGTACTACGCCAAATATCTGCGCGACAGGCACGTGGATCTGGTGCTTTCGGGGCACGCGCACGGCGGTCAATGGCGGCTGCTTGGCAAGGGGCTGTACGCGCCCGATCAAGGCGTTTTGCCCAAGTATACCTCGGGTATGCACGAGGGCAGGCTGATCATCTCACGCGGCACGGCAAACACGGGCGGCATGATACCGCGCTTGTTTAATCCGCGCGAGGTCGTATGTATTCAAATCAATGAAAAGGAGTAATATCATGAAAATTTTGGTTGTTGTCGATATGCAAAAGGATTTTGTGGACGGTGCGCTTGGCTCTGCCGAGGCGGCCGCTATCGTGCCTGCGGTAAAGGCGCTGATCGAGGGCTTTGACGGCGAGGTGTACTTTACCCGTGACACGCACTTTGAAAATTACATGAGCACCGAGGAAGGCAAGCATCTGCCCGTCCCGCACTGCATCAAGGATACCGACGGCTGGCAGATTATCCCCGCGCTGGACGAGCTGCGCACCACTAAGCCTATTGACAAGCTGACCTTTGGCTCTAAAGAATTGATCGCGCTGCTTGCCGAAAAGCAGGGCATTGAGAGCATCACACTCTGCGGTCTGTGCACCGATATCTGCGTCATTTCCAACGCGCTGCTTATCAAGGCGTATTACCCCGAAATTCCGCTTTTCGTGGTTGCAAACGCTTGCGCAGGCGTGACTCCCGAGAGCCACCAAAACGCGCTGAATGCCATGCGCATGTGTCAGGTTGAGATCGTCTGATATGGCAAAAAAGAAAAAGACGCGATACGTTAGAAAAGAAGATTTTATTGTTCCGCTTGCATATTGTCACAGATACGTATTTCTCATTGCAATCGTGATCTGTGCAGTTGTGGTTCCGACGCGCTTGCTTGTCCTGGCGACGGGCTGCTTGATCTATGCAATATGGACGTTTGTCGGATACAAGTGCAGGTGGAAGCATATATTCTGCTCTTATCAAAATGCATACCACAGCAAAATGACGCCCCAAAAGATTGATTGGGAACGGATATCAAAAAGTGATGCTTACGGTGTACCGATCGTATTTGCGGTGATAAGTCTGGTTGGCTTTGTGGGAGTGATTCTTGAGATGATGCATATTATATAAAGGAGTTTCATTATGAGAAAAACAGTTTTAGTTGGTCTTGCGTTGCTTTTGCTTGCTTCGCTGCTGAGCGCTTGCGGTGAGAAGCCTCTTGTTCCTTCCGAAGGACTGGAATTCAGCCAAATCGGGAGCGGCACGTGCGTAGTCACGGGAATCGGTACGTGTACCGACACGGATATTGTCGTTCCGAAAAACGCTCCCGGCGGTCATGACGTGATCGGCATTCGAAAGAACGCCTTTAGCGGCTGCAAGGAGGTCAAGAGCATTACCTTGCAGGACGGTATACAGTTTGTTGAGGAATTGGCCTTCGCAGGCTGTACGTCCTTGGAAAGCGTTATCATCCCGGATAGCGTGCAGAACATGGGTGTTATGCTTTTTGCCAATTGCAGCAGCATCAAGAGCGTGCAGCTCCCGAGCGGCATCACCGCCATCGGTAGGCAACTGTTCAGCCATGCAACCGGGCTTGAGAGCTATACCGTTCCCGATGGCGTAACCGGGATCGGTGCGTATGCGTTTGAGTATTGCACGGCATTGCAAAGCATTGTCATTCCCGATAGTGTAGAGATCATCGGCGACAGCGCGTTCAGACATTGCACAAGCCTTGCTACGGTCACGATTCCGGACAGCGTTACGAAGATCAACCGAGAAGCGTTCAATCACTGTGACAGCATGACAAGCATCGTCATTCCCAAGAGCGTGACGGAAATTGCAGACGAAGCGTTTTGGGTGTGTGAGCAGCTCACGGACGTTTACTATACGGGAACTGAAGAGGAATGGGCTGCCGTTACGATCGGATCGCTGAATAACGCGCTCAAATCGGTTACCGTGCATTACAATTACGTTCCGCAGGAATAAAGGTTACAAATGAAATCCGCCAACGGAAAAAAACCGTTGGCGGATGTTTTTTATATGCAATTAAGCCTCTAAGGTTTTCTTGTAGCCCTCAAGCTTTGCAAGCACGTCAGCCTGATCCTTGCCCAAAAGCAGGAAATAGAACTTGATCTTAGGCTCGGTGCCCGAAGGACGTACCACGATGACGTCGCCGTTTACAAGCTTGAAATACAGCACGTTGGACTTGGGCAGACCCGTGGGGATCTTTTTGCCGGTAGCCAGCTCGGTAAAGGTCTCGGTCTTGTAGTCACCGAACAGCTCGACAGCCACGCCGCCAAACTCTGCGGGGGGATCGTTGCGCAGGGTGTCCATCATAGCAGCCATGCGTGCAGCGCCGTCCAGACCCTCCATGTAGATCTCTACGTTGGTCTCGTAGCAGTAGCCGTAGCGTGCGTACAGACCCTGCAGCGCGTCGCCCAGCGTCATGCCCTTAGCCTTATAGTAAGCGGTCATTTCGCAGATCAGCATGGAAGCCACAACAGCGTCCTTGTCGCGCGCGTAAGTGCCCTTGAGGTAGCCGTAGCTTTCCTCAAAGCCCAGAATGAACGAGCCGTAGCCCTTTGCCTCGTAGTTCTTGATGACCTCACCGATAAACTTAAAGCCGGTCAGCACGTTGTGCATGGTCACGTTATGTGCCGCACAAATAGCAGCGGCAAGCTCGGTGGAAACAATGGTCTTGACAGCGTAAGGATGTGCGGGCATGCTGCCGGTCTCCTCGTAAGCGGTCAGGATGTAGTCAAGCAGCAAAGCGCCCATCTGGTTGCCCGTGATGGTCACGAAAGAGCCGTCAGCGGTTCTGGTCATAACGCCAACACGGTCTGCGTCGGGGTCGGTTGCCACGATCAGGTCGCTGCCAACGCGGTTAGCGATCTCGATACCCAGCTCAAATACCTGCGGATACTCGGGGTTGGGCTTGGGCACGGTGGGGAAGTTACCGTCAATGATCATCTGCTCGGGAACGGTGTAGAGGTTCTTCAGGCCAATGCGCTTCATAACCTCGGGTACGAGCTTGTGGCCCGTGCCGTGCAGAGGGGTATATACGATAGCAAGATCATCCGCAACTGCCTTGACAGCGTCGGGATTGACCGCCTGTGCTACGACCTGTGCCAGATACTTCTCGTCGGTCTCCTCGCCCAGCATAATGATCAAGCCGTCCGAAAGAGCCTTGTCGAAATCAGCCAGCTTAACGTCCTCGAAAATGTCCAGCGCCTCCATGGATGCGCTGACCGTGTCTGCGTGCTCGGGGGGCAGCTGTGCGCCGTCCTCCCAGTAAGCCTTGTAGCCGTTATACTGCTTGGGGTTGTGAGAAGCGGTGATGTTAATGCCCGCCACGCAGCCGTATTCGCGCAGAGCGAAGGAAAGCTCGGGTGTGGGGCGCAGATCGTCAAACAGATAAGACTTGATGCCTGCAGCGGCAAGCACCTGCGCGGAGGTCTTTGCAAACAGCGCGGAGTTATTGCGGCTGTCGTACGCAATGGCAACGCCATCGGCAGCGCGACCTTCCTTGATGATCAGGTTAGCAAGGCCCTGGGTTGCGTATGCAACCGTGTGCACGTTCATGGCATTCATGCCGGTCTTCATAATGCCGCGCAAGCCTGCCGTGCCAAAGGAAAGGTAAGAGGTAAAGCGCAAACGGATCTCACCGTCGTCTTCTGCAATGGCGCGCAGCTCGGCTTTCTCGGCTTCATCCAGCTTATCGCTCTCCAGCCAACGCAGATAGTTGTTCATGTACTGTTCCATGATCGCGTTTCTCCTTTATTTGTGTAATTTTAGTTTTGCAGATTCTGCTCAAGCGCCTGTGCCAGCTGATCGGGGCAGGAGGTGGGCTTGAAGCCGCACTTGATGCCGCGCAGACGGCGAATGGCTTCCTTTGCTTCCATGCCAATGACCAAAGCGGCAACGCCCTGGGTATTACCGTTGCAGCCGCCGGTAAAGGCAGCGCTTGTAATGATGCCGTCTTCCACCACGAGGTCGATCTGTCGAGCGCAAACGCCCGAGGTCTTGTAAGAAATAGTTTGTTTCATAGTATGCATTCCTTTTATGTTTTATTTATTTTTATTTGATTGTGTAAAATCCTATGGGGGTGATATCCGTGCAGAAAAGCAGCAGATACAGTAAAAACGGGTAAAACGTCGAAGGCTCAACAGAAAATCGCAAGCGGAACAGCTCGCCGTCCTGACCTTCGTAGGTTGCCGCGTGCAAAAGCGCATGTCCGCCAAGCGCGGCAATGCCGATCAGCCTGCCCGTATCCTCGGGGGCGGCAGGGGAGAGCAAAAAATCGATGCAACGCCGTGATGACGGCTGCGCGGGTGCGAGCGTTCTGCGTACCAGCGCAAAGGCGGTGCTGCCGCTTTGCGGCGTGGGCACGTGGCAAAGCGCGCAAATGCGCAGATCATAAAGCTCAATCTGCCGCAAAAGTCCTGCCATCACGCCGTCTGCCGTCGATTCAACGGGCAATATGCCAAACTCGCAAAGACCGCTGTGCACCTCCTGGCAAACGTCCTCAAAGCCGTGGAAATATGCCACTCTGCGCCCCTTGATAAAGCCTGTCAGCTCCATAAAGGCTTGCTCTGTGTAGCTGTTTGCCACGTATGCCACGCGTCCGTATGCCTCGGGGGAGACCGCTTCGTGCTCGCCAAACAAAGCCGCAAAGGCTTGCTCATAGCCTGCGGGATAGCGCGCGGCAAGCTCGGTGCAAAGCGCTTGCGTGTCCGCAAAATGCGTAGCAGTTCTGTAGCAATCCTGTGCCGTTTCGGGGGAAAGCAGCTGCTCACAAAGCGCGGTCAGCCTGTCGCGATCGGCAAGCGTATCGGCATCCAGTGCCGCAATCAGCTCGCCCAGCCAAAAAGCGCGTGCGCGGTGCTGCGCGGCATGTCTTTGGTCAAGCTCGGCAAGATTTTGCCGCACGTTTTCGGTTGGATCTTGCTCAGCGCCCATTGCGTAAGCAAGGAAATCCCCGTTCATTTATAAAAGCTCCAACAGCGAGAAGCTGCCCGAGAGGAACTCTTGAAGCTCCTCGGCGCTCAGCTTGCGCTGTGCCAAAAGCGAGAGGGAATAGATCTGACGCGCCAGCAGCTCTGCCTTGTCCGCGTCGGTCTCGGAAAGCGTCAAAAGCTTGGTGTAAAGCGAGGAGGTGGTGTTGACGACCAGCGAATACTCGGGCGGGAACTCCATGGGAGCTGAGCCCGTGCTCATGGCGTACATGCGCATCATTTCTGCCATACGCGAGGATTCCTCGGTCACGTTAAGCATTGCGGGCACGCCCTCTGCCTTGAGCGGCGCATAGGTCACGCCCAGCTGCTCGTTGCCGCTGACGCGCTTGAACAGCTCGGTCAGCGCAGGCTGATCGCTTACCTCGCCATCGCCCTTGAGCGCATCTGCCACGTCAGAGTCAATGCGCTTGAACTTGACGTCGGTGCGGTAAGTCTCCAGCGCGGACACAAACTGCGTATCCAGTGTCTTTTCCAGCACTGCGACCGAAATGCCTTGTGCTGCAAACATGGAAATGTACTGCGCCTGCTGCGCCTTGTCGGTGGTGTAGTAGACCACGCCCTCGTGCTTTTCCTTGGCAGCTTCGAGATACTCGTCGATCGTAACGTGCTTGCCGTCGGTCAGGCAAAGCAGCAAGCTGCTCTTGACGCGATCGTAGAACTTGCGGTCACGAATGCAAGCGTACTCCACGAAAATGCGCAGGTCGTTCCAGATGCTCTCATATTGCTCGCGCTCCAGATTACAAAGCGAGCAAAGCTTGTCCGCCACCTTTTTGACAATGTGATTGCCAACCTTGGTGACGTAGGTGTTGTTTTGCAGGTAGCTGCGCGAAACGTTGAGCGGCAGCTCGGGGCAATCCAGAACACCGCGCAGCATCAGAAGATAGTCGGGAATGACCTCCTTGATGTTGTCTGCAACGAATACCTGATTGTAGTACAGCTTGACCTGACCCTCGACCGATTCGTATTCGGAGGAGATGCGGGGGAAGTAAAGAATACCCTTAAAATTCAAGGGGTAATCTGCGTTGATGTGAATGTGGAACAGGGGCTGCTTGAAGTCGGAGAAGACCTTGCCGTAAAACTCGTCGTACTGCTCCTTGGTGCAATCCGAGGGATTGGCTTGCCACAGGGGAGTGGTATCGTTGATCGGCTTTTGATCGCCCTCATTTTGCTCGTCTGCCTCTTCAAAGTAGATCTCTACGGGCATAAACGCGCAGTATTTGCGCAGCATGCCCATCAGTCTTGCGCGGTCGAGATATTCGCTCTCTTCCTCGCAAATATGCATGATCACGGTGGTGCCGCGCTCCTGCTTGTCGCAGGGCTCGGTGCTGTAGCTGCCCTCGCCGTCGCAGATCCAATGCACGGCGGACGCGTCGGTAAAGGACTTGGTGTAGATCTCTACGCTGTCCGAAACCATAAATGCCGAGTAGAAGCCAAGACCGAAGTGACCGATAATGCCGTTTGCAGCACCCTCGCCCTCGTACTTGCGAATAAACTCAAATGCACCCGAGAGCGCAATGTTGCAAATGTATTTTTCCAGCTCCTCGGCACTCATACCGATGCCGTTGTCGCTGACGCTGACGGTGCGCGCGTCCTTGTCAAGCGTGACCGTGATGCGATAAGCGTCATCGGTGCCGGGGATCTCGCCAAGCGATTGCAGTCTTTTGTATTTGGTTACTGCGTCGGTCGCGTTGGAAACGATCTCGCGCAGAAAGATATCCTTTTCGGAATAAAGCCATTTTTTGATGATAGGGAAGATATGCTCGGTATCAACCGAAATGCCGCCCCTTTTTACGTTTTGGTTGTCCATGTGTTACCTCGTAGCGAATTTATTCTTGAGTGTCTTGCTCGTCAGGTTGTGCGTCCTGTGTTTCTGCATCGTTGCTTTGCTGCAAAGCAGCCTCTGCCGCCTGCTTTTCTGCCTGTGCCTGCAGCTTGCGCTGACGCTTGTTCTCGCGGATCTTGTCAATCCCTTTCTTGAGCTTACTGTGCTCGTAATAGAAGGTCAGCTTTCTGTTCTGGTAGTGCACCGCAAAGTCAATCTCGTCCTCGGTCGCCTCTCCTCGGTAATATTCCGCGGTATCGATAGGCAAGCCCTTTTTGGTCAGTCTTGATTCAATAAACATTTTGCCAAGCTCAACCATGACGGCAAAGAGGGGTACGGATATGATCAGCGCGATGGGGTTGCCCTTGAAGATGGTACCCATGACCACGATCGAGATCAGCACGCAAAGTGCGCTGACGCCCATGTGATCGCCAAGGATCTTGGGGCTGATGATGTTGCCCTCAAGCTGCTGGATCAGCAGAACCAGAATGACGTACAAAATGAACTTGGAGGGATTGGTGATCAGAATGATAAAGCCACCGGGAACGGCACCGATCAGCGGACCGACCACGGGAATGATATCGGTAATGCCGATGAGCACCGCGATCAGCACGAAATATTCGGAAACGTCAAAGATCCAGAAGGAGAACAGGCAAAGGAAGAAAATGATCAGCGAATCCAGCATCTTGCCTTCGATGTAGCTGCCGAAGGAGCGGTTGATGATGCGCAGCACGTTGTTGATGAACTTGTTTTGCTCCTTGGTAAAGATTGCCTTACGCATTTTCTTGACCTGCGCCAGACGGGTCTCCTTGGTGGCAAGCAGGTGGAAGGCGATCAGGATACTGAAGAATGCGTCGATAATGAATACGTATACCTTGTTGATCAGCGTGCCCGTGTAGGGGAACAGCTTATCCACGATCTTTTTGAGCAGGGAGGAGGAATCCTCGTTGAAGATATCCATAATCTGCTCCAGAATGCTCTTGGAGGAGTCGAAGACGGAATTGATCGCTTGGGTCAGCGCAGTCTTGATCTCATCGGGCTTGATATACTGCGTGCCCTCAGCAGTGGTTTGACCTAACAGGTGCTCCAATCTGATGATCAGATCGTTGATGATGCTGATGATCTCGTCCAGATACGTGTCGTAGTTGGAGACCAGACGCTGAATGCTGCGCACGATCTCGGGAACCAGAATGCCCAGGAATGCGGCAATGCCCGCAAGCACGATCACCGTGGTCATAGCCAGGGAAAGCGCGCGGCGCAAGCCCGGGAATTTGACCTTTTTGAATACGTGGTTGTCAAACATCCTCATGATCGGGTTACATAGGTATGCAATACAGAAGCCGTAAATGACCGGCGCGAAGATCATCCATACGCGACCGATAAATTCCTTGATCGCGCCAACGTTGACGATTGCATAGAGCAAGACGCCGACTATGGCAACAGCCAGCGCGGCGAACATATAAACCTTTTGTCCCTTGAGTTTTTGCGTTTGCATTGTAGTCTCCCGATATGTAGTAAGTGCTTGGCGGAAGTATATAATTCCGCACCTTATATTATATACCAAACGCGTCGCCGCGTCAAGGGATTGCGCGCAAGATTTTACTGCGACGTGCGAATTTTAATATTGCGTACACATTTTTTACTCTTGCCAAAGTGCGCGCAATATGGTATAATCAAGTGAAACGAGAAATCAAAGGGGGAGCGCGAATGGAATTGCGTGCTTATGCCAAGATCAATCTGTATTTGGACGTGACCGCCAAGCGTGCGGACGGGTATCACGATATTCTCAGCATCATGCAAACTGTGGATCTGTACGATGAGGTAAGCGTTCGGATTGACCAAAATCAGAGCGGTTGTATTGTGCTGCGCTGCGGCGCGGATCTGCCCTCGGACGGGCGGAATTTAGCCTACAGAGCGGCGGACGCGTATTTTGCAGGGGACCTGCCTTGCAGAATTGAGATCGATATCAAAAAGAATATTCCCATGCAGGCAGGGCTTGCGGGCGGCAGCGCGGATTGCGCAGCGGTCTTGCGCGCACTCAATGCGCATTTTGGCAGGTACGGCGAGCGTGAATTGCTTGCCCTTGGCGCGCGCCTTGGGGCGGACGTGCCGTTTTGCCTTGTGGGAGGCACGCGTATTACGCGCGGCATCGGTGAGATCATGCAGCCCTGCGCGCCCATGCCGGATTGCTATCTCGTCATAGCGCGAGGCGGCGAGGGCATCAGCACGCCTTGGGCGTACGGTGCGCTGGACGCTCGGTACGGGGACTTTTCCGAACAGGGAAGAGAGAGCGAGCAGCGCCTTGCGCGCTTGACTCAAGCCATGCAGGCAGGCGATCTTGCGGCAATGGCGGATGCTACGTATAACCTGTTTGAAGGTGTTGTGCTGCCCGTGCACGAGGTGGCAAGAAACGCAAAGCAGGACATGCAAAACGGCGGTGCCGTCGGTGCTTTGATGAGCGGCAGCGGACCCAGCGTGGTGGGCATTTTTACACATCAAAACGCAGCGCAGCGCGTGCGTGATACCATCGCCGCCAAAGGCGTGGCAGCGTTTGTGTGCAAGCCGGTGAATTGAACGTACGTATAAAAAAGAGGCTGACCCAAGTCGATTGGGGTCAGCCTCTTTTTGTTTGCGTTATATTACTTTTCCAACGCAGTCTTGACAGCGCCGGTTGCTGCCGTCGTATCCGCGTCGGTCAGCATGGTGAATACCACGTAATTGCCGTAAACGAATACCTGTGCGTTTTCCAGCTTGGTCTTTTCCGCAGGATCGTACATCTCAAGGAATACCTCCAGCTTGACCTGCAGTGCTTGCACGTACTTTTCCACCTCAGCCTTGACAGCGTTTACGTCGCCGCCGTCCTTAACGCGGAAAATGCCAAACTCGTCAACCGTCTGGGAGGAGGTAGATGCGCAAATCATCCATTCCTGCACGTTGGCGGTAATGACGTCGGGAGCAGTAAACTCAAGGGATACGTAATCTGCATCGGTTGCGGTAAAGCCGCCCTGGGTGGAAACCGCGCCTAAAACTGCAGAGGAGAGGTCGCTGACCGCAACGTCCGAGCGGTAAGAGGAGCAAGCGGAAAGGGAAAGTGCCAGGCAGAGCAGCAGAGCTGCGATCAAAGTAAGCTTTTTCATGTTGTATCTCCTTGTTTTTTATTCAGTGTATCCGTGCGTGCGGATATATTGCAGGACTGCCTTGTAGGCGTCGGCTGTCATGTGAATGCCGTCGCCGCTGTCGTAGAGCGCGATCATGGCGCCGCTGTCGTTTTTGAGCACGCTTGCCGTGTCAAGATACTTGCAGCCGTGCTCGGCAGCGATCTGCTTGATCCAGCCGTTTGCCAAATCAATGTTGGCATTGCAAAGCTTGCCGCCCTTTTGATCGTATTCGGTGGTAACGGGGAAGATAGAGCCGAGCATGATCTTGGTATCGGGGCTTGCTTGCTGAATTGCGGTGATCAGTTTACCGTAATACGCCTTGAATTGCGTTTCGGTTGCATACGCAATGCCGTTGACGCCCAGCGTGATCACCATATATTTTGGTTTTTCCTGCGCTGCCGCCTCGGCAATGGTCATTTCGGTGTCGGTTTCGGGGTATACGATGGTGGTCTTGTGAATGTTACCGTCCAGAGTCAGCGTGCCGAGCGCGCCCGACCAAACCTGCTTTGTTTGCTTGCCGCCCGAAAGCACCGCGCGGTTGATCATGTGATAGGTGGTGGAGTCGCCAAGGAAAATGATGCTGTCGATATATTCCTGTCCCATGTCCGCGGTCTGACCCAGCACGGCAGAGTTATCGGGCACGGTGTTAGCGGGAACGTCGCCGGTGTCGGTTTGGGTGTCCTGCGTGGGCTGATCGGGGCGCGAAGCGCCAAACAGGGGAGTATCGGTCACCGCAGCCACAATGCCCCAAGCGCCAAGCAGGAGCAGCGAGCAGATCAGCAGCGCAATGATGACGATGACAAGTGTCTTGATAATGGAATCTAAATTCATAGTCGGGATTATCTCCGTTTCTGTTCATTGGTGGATGCATAAACGCTTTGGTAGCGCTTGGCTTCTGCCTTGCGCTGCTTTGCGTGTCGTACCGCAAGAAATGCGCCAAAGCAGACGGCGTACAGCAGCGTGCTCAGCACGGCAAACAGCGTCAAGGATTCGCTTGGCGTGCCAATGTCCGAAAAGCGCGCGTAGATGCAAAGATAAAAGCCGCCCAGCGTCAGTACCGCATGAATGACCACGCGCCAGAAGCCCGAAAAATTGGCGTTTGCATAAATGACGTTTGCAGCTGCGAAAAACGCGCAAAAGGCAAGAATGAGAAAATAGGATGCCGTGGCAAACGAGGTCATGCCGCCAAGCAGCACGAACAGCATGGCTGCGCTGAAAAGCACGGTGTTATAAATGCAGGTGTGTATGAGAAATGCTTTGATGAAAGTCTTGAATTTCATGGTCGTGTCCTTTACGTATACAGATATATATACTTTACCACAAATCGCGCACAAATGCAAGAGAGCGACCAAAAATTCACGAAACCTTTACATGGTGAAAAGCGGAAGACTGTGATTGCATGACTCCAAGCGCCGTATGCGCAAAAATACGCCCGTTCCGCATGCGGAACGGGCAGGGAAATGGCGAGCGGAAGAACAGTACCTCCAACGTAATTTCAACACAGGGGAGAGGTTCTCCGTGCACTCATTTTTTGCTTTTTTTGATTGCTTCTTTCATTCTTTTCACCAACTCAAAATCGCAAAAGAGAAAGAGCAATACTCCAACAACAAGAGCAATAATCAGTATTTCCAACCAAAACCGGTCACCGACATTTGCATTATTTTCGAAAAATGCCAAAATCAAAAGCACCGGATAAAAAAGCACTGACATACCCAGCCATTTTAGTAATTTCAGAAACATTTTCAAATTGCCTTCCTCCTATGAACACTTGCCTTGCAAAAATGTTTACAAAATTGTTGGTTGATATATTGCCATCCCATGCAAAACAGGGTTGCATGTTTATATTCTATCATATTCCGCGCACAAATGCAAGAGAGCGACCAAAAATTCACGAAACCTTTACATGGTCATTTTGGGAGATAATAATTATGAATATATTCAAATAATTATACATAATTGTGTTGACTTTTTTCGCGCGGGGGTGTATAATAGTATAGATTATAATGTCTATCTATACCCATTACGTGCGAAAGGAAATAACAATGGCACAATTAAGCAGAAAAATGCAGAGAGAGGCAGTGTTTTCGCTGCTGTTCGAAAGAGATTTCAGACGTGACGAGACCCCCGAGGAGGTATTTGCTACCTGGTGTGAGCAAAACGGTGAGCCCGAGGGCACTTACGTAAAGGACACCTTCTTTGGTGTTTGCGAAAAGCAGGACGAGATCGACGCGACCATCGAGCGTCACTCCAACGGCTGGAAGGTTGCAAGACTGACCCGCGTTTCCCGTGCGGTCATTCGTCTGTGCGTGTATGAAATGGCTCATGCGTCCGACGTTCCCGCAACCGTTGCCATCAACGAGGCAATCGAGCTTTCCAAGAAGTATGACGATGACAAGGCTCGCTCCTTTGTCAACGGCGTACTCAACGGCATTAAGGCAGAGTATGACGCAAAGTAAGCCCGTTTGCTTTGTCGGCTTTGATACCAGCAACTACACCACCTCCGCAGCGGTGTGCACCGCCGAGGGGGAGGTCATAGCCAATATCAAAAGCCCCTTGCCCGTGGAGGCGGGTGCTTGCGGCCTGCGGCAGAGTGATGCGGTGTTTGCACACCTGAAAAATCTGCCCGACGTTTGCGAGCAGCTGCGCGCCGTAACTGCCGACTATACCGTGGCTGCGGTGGGGTATTCCGCCTTTCCGCGTGACGCCAAGGATTCCTACATGCCTTGCTTTTTGGCGGGTAAGACGGCTGCAACCGCCTTTGCCGCCGGTCTTGGCGTGCCGCTGTATGCGTTCTCGCATCAGAACGGGCACATCATGGCTGCAGCGTATGCATCGGGGCAGATGGAGCGGCTGATGCAAGCCCCCTTTATTGCCTTTCACGTGTCGGGCGGCACCACCGAGGCGGTGCTGGTCACACCCGAGCAGGGCAGTATTGGGAGCGTTACCTTGGTTGGCGAGACGGCTGACCTCAACGCAGGGCAAGCCATTGACCGCATCGGCGTTGCCATGGGACTTTCGTTCCCGTGCGGCAGAGCGCTGGAGCTGCTGGCAGCCGAGGCGACCGGCAAGATCCCCAAGCCGCGCGTGTCGGTAAAGGGCAGCGTGTGCAATCTCTCGGGGCTTGAAAACCTTGCCTTGAAGCTTTACAACATGACCGGCAACAAGGCGCTGGTCAGCGCATATACCTTGGATTTCGTGGCACAAACGCTCTCGCAGATGACCGAGAACATTCTTGCCGAGCACGGCAGAATGCCGGTGCTGTATGCAGGCGGCGTTATGAGCAATTGCCGCATCCGTGAGCGCTTGGAGCGTAAGTTCCACGCGTATTTCGGCGCGCCCGCATTTTCTGCGGACAACGCCGCAGGCACAAGCCTTTTGTGCCGTAATCAATTTATGAAAAATAAAATTGAAAATTGAAATTTGCTTTTTGGCAAATTTCTACCGTAACGTTCCGCTTTGCGGAACATATCACTCGCGCATAGCGCGAATATCACTTTTGCATATGCAAAAATATCACATTTCGCCATGGCGAAATACATCACTGCAATGAGCCAACGGTCCGTTGGCGACATTGCAACAGAAAGGGGAGTAACGCAATGCAGGACGCCAGACAGTATTTTTCGATTACGCAACTCAATGAATACGTCAGAATGCTGCTGGACGGTAATGCGGTACTCTCGGATATATGGATCAAGGGTGAGATCTCCAATTTCACCAATCAATACAGGACCGGGCATATGTATTTCTCGGTCAAGGATGCGGGCGCGACTCTGCGCGTGGTCATGTTCCGCACGCATGCCGCAAGGCTGAAATTCGAGCCGCGTGACGGCATGAAGGTGCTCTTGCACGGCAGAGTGTCTGCTTACGTGGCAGGCGGTCAATACCAGTTTTATGCCGATCTGATGGAAGCCGACGGGCTTGGCAGCCTGTACCTTGCCTTTGAGCAGTGCAAGGCACGCCTGCAGGCAGAGGGGCTGTTTGCGCCCGAGCGCAAAAAGCAGATCCCCAAGCTGCCGCGTCGCGTAGGCATCATCACCTCGCCCACGGGGGCTGCCATTCGTGATATCATCAACGTCACGGGGCGCAGATATCCGCAGGGTGAGCTGCTCATCTTTCCCTCGCTGGTGCAGGGAGAGCAGGCAGCGGCGTATCTGGCAGGCGGCATCCGCTATTTCAATCGCGCGCAAAACGTAGACGTGATCATTATCGGGCGCGGCGGCGGCTCTATCGAGGATCTTTGGGCGTTCAACGACGAGCGCCTTGCCAGAGAGATCGCAGCCAGCGAGATACCCGTGATCTCGGCTGTCGGACACGAAACTGACTTTACCATCTGCGATTTCGTTGCGGATCTGCGCGCTCCCACGCCCAGTGCCGCTGCCGAGCTGGTGTTTCCGGATCGGCTTGCACTCAAGGCGGAGCTTGACGCAAGGCTTACGCGCATCGGCGCTCTGGCGCAATCGGGCGTGCAGGCAAGAAGGCAAAAGCTGCAAACGCTTGCAGCTTCCCGTGCCATGCGCTCGCCCGCAACCGTGCTTGCGGAGAAGCAGATGCGCATAGACGAGCTTTGGATCAGGCTGCAAAACGCAGGGCAGCAGATGACCGAGCGCAAAAAGGCAACGCTTGCCGCGTCTGTTGGCAAGCTGGAGGCACTCAGCCCGCTTGCCGTGCTGCAAAGAGGCTATGCCGTGGCAGCTGATGCAAAGGGCGAGGTGGCAACCTCGGCTGCAGCATTTGCACCGGGGCAGCCGATCAGAGTAAGATTTTCGGACGGTGCGGTCACGGCAACCGTGGACAGCATCGAAAAGGAGCAGTTATGGAACAGAAAATGAGTTACGAGCAGGCGCTTGCAAGACTGGAGCAGATCATTCGCGCCATGGAAAACGATAAAATCGCGCTCAAGGAGTCGTTGGAGCTGTACGAGGAGGGCGTTGCCATCGTGCGCCGCTTGTCCGCGGAGCTGGACGATGCCGAGAGAAAGATCAAGATCCTGCAGCAGAATGCGCAGGGCGAGATCGTTGCCGTAGATTTCGTGACCGATGAAGCAGACCTGTAAGGAGACACCGCTGTGATTCCCGAATTTTTGAAAAGCGACGCGGCTGCCATCAATGCGCGGCTGCAAGAGATATATCCCGCAGGGGAGCGTACCTACAGCGTTTTGTACGAGGCGCAAAACTATAGTCTTTTGGCAGGTGGCAAGCGCATTCGTCCCGCGCTGGTCATGGAGACCAGCCGCTGCTTTGGCGGCGACGGGCGCATTGCGCTGGACTTTGCGGCTGCCGTGGAAATGGTGCATACCTATTCGCTGATCCACGACGATCTGCCGTGTATGGACGACGACGATCTGCGTCGCGGCAGACCCACCAACCATAAGGTGTTTGGCGAGGATATCGCCACTCTGGCAGGTGACGGACTTTTGACCGATGCGTTCGGTGTGATCTTGTCCTGTCCTTATGCAAGCGCGCAAAGCAGAGCCGATGCCGCACTTGCGCTCTCCAAGGGAGCGGGCAGCTTTGGTATGGTCAAGGGTCAGGTGATCGATATGTTCGGTGAGAAGAATATTTTGACCGAGCAGGAGCTGCTGGAGCTGCATCGCGGCAAAACGGGGGCTTTGATCGAGGCTTCCGTGCGCCTTGGCTGCTATGCCGCAGGGCTGGAGCGCGATGACGCAAGAGTGAACGCCATGGTTGCTTACGCGCAAAACATCGGGCTTGCCTTTCAGGTGATCGACGACGTGCTGGACCTGACGCAGAGTGCCGAGATCATGGGCAAGAGCGTGGGCGGTGACGCAAGAGACCAAAAAACCACCTTTATGCGCTTTTATGACGTGCAGGGTGCTATGGCATACGCGCAAAGGCTGACAGATGCGGCAATTGAAGCCGTGATGCATATCGAGGGCAGCGAAAACCTTGTAGCCCTTGCAAAATATCTTGTAAAACGAAGCTATTGAGGCTTCAGGGAGTGAAGAAACATGATATTCAAACAGTTTTTTACCAATTATATCGTCATGTCCGCGCTGATCGGCTGGTTTACGGCGCAGGGGCTTAAGATCGTGACGGGATATTTTAAGCATAAGAAATTCAATATCGTAGACGTGCTGTTTGGCTCGGGCGGCATGCCCAGCTCGCACTCTGCAGCCGTAATGGCAACCGCTGTTGCCACCTGCATTGTATTTACGCCCGCCTCGTTTGAGTTTGCCGTTGCAGGCGTGCTTGCCATGGTGGTAATCAATGACGCAATGGGCGTGCGCCGTCAGGTCAGCAAGCAGGCTGCCATTCTCAATAAGCTGGTCATTGACGTGATCAACGCGGAAAACAACGAAAAGAGAGAAAAGCACCTCAAGGAGCTGGTTGGTCATACCCCCTTGCAGGTATGGGCAGGCTGCGCGGTCGGCATTGCCGTACCTTTCCTGCTTAAGCTGATCCCCGCATTTTCGCAAAGTATTCAGTTTATGCGCGGTGCATAATGATGAGAGCAGACCTTTATCTTGTGGAGAACGGCTACGTCAAAAGCCGTACCGCCGCAAGAAAATACATTGAACAGGGGCACGCCTTGCTTGACGGCAAGGTGATTGCCAAGCCCTCGCAGGAGATTGACGATGGCGAGCATCAGGTAGAGATTCTGGAGCGCGAGAGATACGTCAGCCGCGGCGGGCTTAAGCTTGAGGGCGCGTTGCAAGCCTTTGGCATTGACGTGAGCGGCATGCGCGCTGCCGATATCGGCGCTTCCACGGGCGGCTTTACCGATTGTCTTTTGCAGGCGGGCGCTGCGTTCGTATACGCCATTGACTCGGGCAGGGATCAGCTTGACCCCGATCTGATGCTGGACGAGAGAGTGCGCTGCATGGAGGGCGTCAACGCCCGTTACCTGACACCCGAGGATATCGACGGCTGCGTGGATATCGTGGTCATGGACGTGTCGTTTATCTCGCAAACGCTGATTTTGCCCACCGTAGCAAGCCTTTTGCGCGACGGCGGCATCTATATCGGGCTGATCAAGCCCCAATTTGAGGCAGGAAGAGCCGCGCTTGATAAGCATGGCGTGGTCAAGAGCGCAAAGCACCGTCGCGAGGCGGTTGAGCGCGTGCTGGACGCGGCAGCTGAGGCAGGGCTTGGGCTTTGCGGCTTGATCCGATCCCCCATTCAGGGCGGCGAGGGCAACGTGGAATATCTTGCATATTATATCAAAGGAGAGCAGAGAGCGAACGTGCGACAGCATGCCGTGCAGACCTTGTTTGCATCCGAGAGAAAGTAGGCTTTTTGATGAAACGAGTAGCTATTATTACCAATTATAATATTACCGAAAAGGCGTACGCTGCCATTGCGGTTGCGGAGCGCCTGATCTCGCACGGCTGCGAGGTAACTGCAGCCGTTTATAACCGCGAGCGCTTTCTCAAAATGGCGCAGGGCAGAGCAGAGCTTTTGCTGCTGCCTATTGACGAGGTGTACGCGACTGCGGACATGATCGTGGTGCTTGGCGGTGACGGCACGATCCTTGAGGCTGCGCGCCGTTCGGCTACGCGCGGCACGCCTATCCTTGGCATCAACCTCGGTCGCCTTGGCTTTATGGCTGAGCTGGAGATGCGTGATCTTGCCGATCTTGACAAGCTGTTTGAGCCGGATGGCTATACCTTGGAAAAGCGCTCCATGCTCAACGTGGAGCTGATCGGTGCAAAGGGCAACCTGCGCTCCTGCTGCTACGCGCTCAACGATGCCTCGATCTCCAACGGATCGATCGCGCGCATTGTGGACCTTGAGCTTTCGGAGGGCGGCGTACCCGTGACCTCCTATCGCGCAGACGGACTGATCGTGGCAACCCCCACGGGCTCGACTGCGTATTCCATGTCGGCAGGCGGCTCTATCGTGGATCCGCGCGTGTCCTGCTTCTGCGTCACGCCCATCTGCCCGCACTCGCTGGCGGCAAGACCCATGATCTTTCCCGACAGCGCGATCCTTGAGATCAAAAATATCTGCCAGCGCGAGAAGATGCTGTATCTGACCGTGGACGGCAGAACCAACTATGAAATGTACAAGGGTGACGTTGTGCGCATCAGCAAATCCCCCTTGCAGACCAATCTGGTTCGCATCAAGCATTGCGGCTTTTATAAAAAGCTGCGCCAGAAAATGACCGAAAATGAGTAAGAATTACGGAGAGAGTCATGAAAAAGAACAGACATGAAAAGATCGTTGAGATCGTGGAGAAATTCGACGTCGAAACGCAGGATGACCTGATTGAGCATCTGCGCAAGACGGGCTATGAGGTCACGCAGGCAACCGTATCGCGCGATATTCGCGAGCTGAAGCTGACCAAGGTCATGAGCGAAAAGGGCTCTTACCGTTACGAGCTGCCCAAGAGCAACGATACGCTGGGCACGTTCAAATTCAGCCACGCGCTTGCCGAATCCATCACCTCGGTGGATTTTGCCCTGCACACGGTTGTGGTCAAAACCTTCCCGGGTATGGCACAGGCAGTTGCCGTGGGTATTGACAATCTGCACCTGCCGGTGATTCTGGGATGCGTGGCAGGTGACGATACCATTATCATCATTGCACGCAACGCAGAGGCTGCGGCAGACCTGAACACAAGAATCAAGGAAATTATCAGAGCACAGTAAAGAGGGAACACCATGCTTTGCAATCTGCATATTGAAAACATAGCGGTCATCTCTTGCGCGGACATCTCGTTTTCCCGCGGCTTTTGCGTTATGACGGGTCAGACGGGTGCGGGTAAGAGCGTGATCGTGGATAGCATTTTGCTTGTTTGCGGTGCCAAGGGCGACCGCGAGCTGGTGCGCTCGGGGCAGACGCAGGCGTGCGTGACCGCGCATTTCGGTGCGCTTTCGGCTTCTGCCGTGGCTGCACTTGAGGCGCTGGGCATTGCGTGCGAGGACGGTGAGGTCGTCCTGCAGCGCACGCTCGGTGCCGACGGCAAAAGTCAGGCGCGCATCAACGGACGCTCAGCAACGCTTGGCATGCTCCGCGAGGCAAGCACGCACCTGATCTCGATTCACGGTCAGGACGATAACCGCCTGTTATCCGAGCTTACCTATCACATGGACATGCTGGATGCCTATGCGGGGCTTGACGCGCAAAAGGCAGCCTACAGCGAGCATTATACCGCTTGGCGCGCGCTTTGCGAAAAGCGTGACGCGCTCATCCGCGATGCGGGCGAGCGACTGCGCACCGTGGAAATGCTGACCTATCAGATCAACGATATCGCGTCTCTCAAGCTCAAGGCGGGCGAGGAGGAGGCGCTGATTGAAAAGCGCAACAAGCTGCAAAACACCGAAAAGGTGCAAAAGCAGGTGCGCTTTTCCACCAAGCTGCTCACCGAGGCAGGCTCGGGTGGCTCAGCCAGCTATCTGCTGGAGCGCAGCGCGGCTTCCATGAACGCGCTCTCGGCTTACGTGCCGGACGCCGCGGCGGTAGGCGAGGAGCTGATCGAGCTTTCCTATCGCGTGCGCGACCTGTCTGATCGCATTGCAGCGTATGCCGAGGATCTGGACGATGATCCCACCGCGATGCTTGACAAGATCGAGGACAGGCTGGAGGCAATCTCCAAGCTCAAGCGCAAATACGGCGGCAGCGTGGAGGCTGTGCTGGCATTTTTGGAAAACGCCAAGGCAAGGCTGGACGAGATCGAATCGTCGGATCAGCTTTGCGAGCAGTATGACGCAGAGATCGCCCTGGCGCATGCAAAAGCCATGGAGATCGCCGAGCAAATGTCCGCGCGACGTGCCGAGGCGGCAGAGCAGGCGGCAGAGCAGATCGCCGAGCAGCTTTCCTATCTCGATATGGCTGGCGTGCGTTTTCGCATCGCGCTTGCGCGTGAAAAGGAGCTGTGCGCGGGCGGCATTGACCGCGTGGAGTTCATGATCGCCACCAACCCCGGCGAGCCGCTTTCCTCTATGGTGCGCATTGCATCAGGCGGCGAGCTGTCGCGTATCATGCTTGCCATCAAATGCGTCATGAACCAAAAGGACGGCGTGCCCACCACCATCTTTGACGAGGTGGATACGGGTATTTCGGGCAAGACCTCGCGCAAGATCGGCATTCGTCTTGCCGATATGGCTGCAAGACAGCAGATCATTTGCATCACCCACTCGGCGCAGGTCGCCTCGCTTGGCGATCAGCACCTGCACATATATAAAGAGGAAAAGGACGGACGCGCCTTTACCTCGGTGGCAGAGCTGCAGGGAGAGGGAAGAGTTGCCGAGATCGCGCGCATTTTGGGCGGCATTCGCGTCACGGATGCGCAAATGCAGGCAGCAAGAGATATGCTTTGTACAAAGGATCGCGAATAATTGCAAAAATACTCTTGCATCTGACGCGATCATGTGATATAATACAAAATTGTGAAAATTATTTTATAAGGATAAAGATAAAGACTATGCTGAAAATCAAACAACTTATCGCACAAAACGTGCACAGCAGCGTGCTTGGCATCAACCCCGCAGCAGAGCTGACGGTTGACGAGCTGGCTGCAATGCTGGAATACCCGCCCGATGCAAACATGGGCGACCTTGCGCTGCCTTGCTTCAAGCTTTCCAAGTCCTTGCGCCGCGCGCCCGTTATGATCGCGCAGACGCTGGCTGACAAGATGGATTGCGCTTGCGTGCAAAGCGCAGAGGCGGTCAACGGCTATCTCAATATCCGTCTTGACCCCGCGTTTCTGACAAGCCACGTGCTGACCGCCGTGCTTGAGCAGAAGGACAAGTACGGAGCTCCCACCATCGGCTGCGGCAAAAAGGTAGTGCTGGACTACTCCTCGCCCAACGTGGCAAAGCCCTTCCATATCGGACACCTGGGCACCACGGTCATCGGTCACTCGCTCAAGAAGATGCACGAGTTTGCGGGATACGAATGCTACGGCATCAACTATCTTGGCGACTGGGGCACCCAGTTTGGCAAGCTGATCCTTGCATATAACACCTGGGGCAGCAAGGAAATGGTGGAGCAGGGCGGCATTGACACGCTGGTTGAGCTTTACGTCAAGATCAACAACGCCATTACCGAGGAAAAGGAGCAGGGTAAGACCGCGCTTGCAGACGCAGCACGTGCCGAGTTCCACAAGATGGAAATGGGCGACGAGCAGAATCTCGCGCTCTGGAAGTGGTTTATCCAGATCAGCCTTGAAGAATACGAAAAGACCTACAAGCAGCTGGGCATTACCTTTGACAGCTACCTTGGCGAGTCTTTCTACACCGATAAGATGCCCGCACAGGTGCAAAAGCTGCGCGATGCGGGTCTGCTCAAGATCGACGACGGCGCGTCCATCGTGGACCTTGACGAGTACGGCATGCCTCCTTGCCTGATCCTCAAGCGTGACGGCAGCACGCTGTATCCCACGCGTGACATTGCGGCTGCGGTTTACCGTAAGGACAACCTGCACTTTGACAAGTGCATTTACGTCACCAGTACCCAGCAGATCCTGCACTTCAAGCAGTGGTTCAAGGTGGTTGAGCTGATGGGCTACGATTGGCACGATCAGCTGGTGCACATCCCCTACGGCACGGTCAGCATCGGCGGTGCAAAGCTTGCAACCAGAACGGGTAACGTGGTGCTTTTGCGTGATTTGTTCGGTGCGGCGATTGACAAGGTAACCGAGATCATGGAAGAGAAGAACCCCGAAATGAAGGGCAGAACCGACGTTGCCGAGGCTGTTGGCGTTGGCGCGATCGTCTTCTACTACCTGACCAACAACCGTATCAAGGATATCGACTTCAATATGGACGATGCGCTGTCCTTTGACGGCAACACCGGTCCTTATGTGCAGTACACCTACGCGCGTGCTTGCTCGGTGCTTGAAAAGGCAGGCGAGAGCACTGCGACCGATTTCGCGATCACCGCTCCCGAGGAGCAGGCACTCTTAAAGGTGCTCTCCACCTACGAGGAAAAGGTGCTCATGGCGCTGCGCGATTACGAGCCCTCTGTTATCACGCGCTTCATTCTGGACGTTGCAGTTGCGTTCAACCGCTTCTATCATAACTGCCGCATCCTCTCCGAGAGCGACGAGAGCATCAAGCAGACCAGAATTGCACTCACGCAGGCGACCAAGCACGTGCTTGGCAGCGCGTTTGAGATGATCTGCTTAAAGAAGACAGAGAAGATTTAATCAAAGTAAAAATTTTAACACACAAGTGAGGTAATATAACATGTCCGGACATAGCAAATGGGCTAACATCAAGCACAAGAAGGAAAAGACCGACGCAGCCAAGGGTAAGATCTTTACCCAGATCGGTAAGGAAATCGCAGTAGCAGTTAAGGCTGGCGGCGGCGACCCCAACAATAACAGCAAGCTCCGCGATCTGATCGCAAAGGCTAAGGCAAACAACGTGCCCAACGATAACATCAAGAGAAGCATTGAAAAGGCACTTGGCGCAGGCGGCGACAACTTTGAAGAAATCACCTACGAGGGCTACGGTCCCGCAGGCGTTGCAGTCATCGTCAGAGCAGCAACCGATAACCGTAACAGAACCGCAGGCAACGTGCGTGCAGCATTCTCCAAGTACCACGGTAACCTTGGTACCTCGGGCAGCGTCAGCTTCATGTTCTCCGAAAAAGGCTTGATCGTGGTTGACAACGAGGACGGCGATATCGACGAGGATAAGCTGATGGAGGACGCAATGGAGGCAGGTGCTGAGGACTTTGCCGCTGAGGGTGAGGTTTTCGAGATCTACACCGAGAGCGCAGACGTATTTGCAGTTGCCGAGGATATCAAGGCAGCAGGCTATCCCGTGCTTTCCGCTGAGCAGACCATGATCCCCTCTACCTACGTAGAGCTGACCACCGATGACGACAAGAAGTTCATGAATCTTCTGCTTGAGAAGCTGGAAGAGGACGACGACGTGCTCACCGTATTCCACAACTGGGAAAACCAGGACGAATAATCGCGTGATATGAAAAAATCTCCGCGTATGTGATAATACTGTATGTATTACCGTACGCGGAGGTTTTTTATGTTTGACAAGGCAGAGCAGAGTAGGGGCGCGGCGGCGCTTGCGGCATATTATTTGCAAAAGGGCAAGGGCACGCATGCTTATCGGTATTTCGGTGTGCACAGGCTGTCCGGGGGGCAGGGCTTTTGCTATGCCTTTCGCGTAGCCGCCCCGGGGGCGGATGCGGTCAGTCTGGTGGGCGAGTGGAACGCATGGGAGCCATCTCCCATGCAAAGGCAGGAGGATAGCGGCATCTGGGAGCTGATCATGTATACCGATATCTGCCCCGAGGGCTTGCGCTACAAATACCGCGTGCAAAAGGGAGCGCACGTGCACGACAAGGCTGATCCTTACGCGCGCATGAGCGAGAGCGGCGGCGAGGGCGCGTCCATCATATGCACCGAGTCGCATTACGCATGGCAGGACGGTGCGTATCTGGAGCGCCGCGCGCACAGGTATGCGGATCACGAGCGGTACGCCTATCCCATGCACGTCTACGAGGTGGATCTTGTGCTGTGGCTGGGGCAGGACGGTGCGAGCGAAGGCATTGCCCCCGGGTATCGCGCCATTGGGGATATGCTTGCGCAATACGCGGCAGATATGGGTTACACCCATCTGCTTTTGCGCTTTCCGGGGCTGCAGAGCGGCGGAAAGGACGGCATGATCACGCGCTTTGCGCCCGATGCATCCCTTGGCACGCCCGACGATTTTGCGTATTTTATTGACCGCATGCACAAGCAGGGGATCGGCGTGATCCTGGAGCTTGCCTGCCATGCTTGCGGCTCGCATGCCTCGGGGCTTTGCGATTTTGACGGATGCGGCTTGTACGCGCACCACGGGCAGGCGCAGCCCTGCTTTGACTATGCCGACCCCTATGCCACCGCGCTCTTGTATTCCAGCGCGCTGTACTGGCTGCGCGAGTACCATGCGGACGGACTGTATATCAACGCCGAGGGCATGCGTGCCGATCGCGCAACGGGCGAGTTTTGCAGAACGCTTGCCGCTGCCGTGCGCACGGGCGTGTCGGATGCGCTGCTGCTCTTGCGCGCAAGCGGACACCGCGGCTTGAGCGTTGCGCAATCCTTTGGGGGGCTTGGGTATGATTTCGTCATAGATTCCAACGCCGAGGCTGCGCTGCTTGACTGCTTTGCCATGAGCAACGAGCTGCGCGTGGGCAGAAGGGCGTGGCGCGAGGCGGCACGCGGCATGTTTGCGGAAAATGCCATGGTTTCGCTTTCCTCGCAGCTTTGCCTTGCGCGCTCCGACTCGGTCATGGGCGCGCTGCAGGGCACGCACGCGGAAAAATTTGCCACCGCGCGGCTGCTTTATCTGTTTATGACCTGTCTGCCGGGCAAAAAGCTGACCTTTATGAGCAACGAGCTGGGGCAGCTGAGCGTTCCGAGCATGGGCGAGGGCGTAGAGTGGTTTTTGCGCGAGGTTGGCTTTCACGCCGATCTGTACGCCTTTGTCAAGTCGCTGGGCGCGCTCTATTTGCACACGCCGCCACTTTGGGAGTGTGATTGCTCCAAGGAGGGTGTAAGCGCGCTGCCTTGCATCGACGCCCCCGAGGGCGTGATCGCCTTCAAGCGCTTTGACCGCGCGGGCAGGGAGGTGTGCGCGGTGTTCAATATGGGGGCGCATCAGGCGCGTGGCGTGCGGCTTGCGCTTGGCGGACGCTATCCGTATTACACCTGCGCCTTTAGCACCAAGCCGGACGCGCCCGAGCTGCGCCTGCAGACCGACGGCGAGGGCTGCGTGACCACCGATCTTGACCGACTTTGCGGCATGCTGTTGATCCCCGACGCACCCGCAGGCGGATTTTGGTTTGAAAATGCGTAAAAAACCGCACTTTGTCCTTGACACCTGCGCGCGGAAATGTTACAATAAATAAGTTAGCAGTATTGACTTGAAAAAGGGGGTGAGCGTGTGGATGCAAGACTGAAAAGATTGTTTGGAAACACCATGATCTTTACGGCGGGAAAGTTTATTTCCAAGCTGCTGGTGTTCTTTATGATGCCGCTTTATACGGCGTGCCTGTCCGAGGCGCAGTATTCCACGGCTGACCTGATCACCCAGCTTGCCAATCTGCTCATTCCGCTTGCATGCCTTGGCATCAGTGAGGGCATCTTCCGCAATGCCGCCGCCAAGGAAGGGGACAAGGAGGCGTTTTTCTCCAGCGGCGTTGCCATTCTGGGCATCAGCACGCTTGGCTTTTTGCTGCTCTCGCCGCTGCTTTTGCTGCTTGAATATTTCGCGCCCTATCTGTGGCTGATCATTTTGTTCGTGCTGTGCTCCAATCTGCATTCGGTTTGTGCGCAGTACGTTTGCGCCATTGGCAGAACCAAGACCTTTGCCGCGCAGGGCATACTCAACACCGCGCTCAACATCGCGTTTAACCTCTTGTTCCTGCTTGGCTTTGGCATGAAGATCGAGGGCTACGTGCTCAGCGTCGTATGTGCCGATTTCGCCACCACAATGGTGCTGATCGTGTTCTGCAAGCTTTGGCGCGCGTTCTCTGTAAAAAAGATTTCGAAGTCCTTGATGGGTGAGCTGCTGCGCTTTTCGCTGCCGCTGATCCCCACCACCGTATTTTGGTGGATCACGGGCGTGTCCGACCGCTATCTGGTTGCGCGCATGCGCTCGGATACCGAGAACGGCTTGTACGCAGCCGCGTACAAGATCCCCACGCTGCTGACCTACATGGTTTCTGTGTTCAACGAGGCGTGGCGTCTGTCCGCGGTCAAGGAATCGGACGATCCCGACGCGTGTGCCGACTTTTTCTCCAAGGTCTTCCGCTATTACGTGGCAATCGTTTTTGTGGGCGGTGCGTTCCTGATCGCCTTTGCCAAGGTCTGCTCGGTGATCCTGTTTGCCGAGTCCTATTACGAGGCGTGGCTGTACGTGCCGATTCTGGTGGTTGCCACCGTGTTTACCTCGTTTGACTCGTTCCTTGCCACCGCATACTTTACCAAGAAAAAGACCATGGTGTCGTTTTACACCTCTATGGCGGGCGCGGTGATCAATATCGTGCTCAACCTGATCTGGATTCCCACGTGGGGCGCGGTTGGTGCATCTCTTGCCACCTTTGTCAGCTATTTTGCGGTGTTCGTGCTGCGTGCACTCACCATGCATCGCTATATCCGCTTCAATTTGCAGATTCCCAAGATCGCGATCGGCACGCTGCTGCTTTGCGGCATGGTAGCGATCATGATGCTCGAGCCGCCCATGTGGATGCTTTGGGTAGGGCTTGGCACAGCGCTTACGGTAGGCGTCAATGCGCCTGCGCTGTTCTCAATGCTCAAGATGCTGCCTGAGATGCTGAAGGGAAGACTCGGACGCTAAAAAATATGAGAAAAATGTAAATTATTTTTCAAAAACCTATTGCATTTTCTAAAAGTATATGGTATAATAACCGATGCGTGCCATGAGCACGGTATTATCACGGGTGGTCCGCTGCATGCTCGCATGAACATCCGATATCATAAGGAGGGCCATCACATGAATCTGATCGAGGCTTTTACTAACGAGCAATTGAAGGCAGAAATTCCTTCTGTCAACGTTGGTGACACTGTACGTGTTCACAACAAAATCAAAGAGGGTTCCAGAGAGAGAATCCAGCTTTTCGAAGGCACTGTTATCGCTAAGCACGGTGCAGGCATTTCCGCTACTTTCACTGTAAGAAGAATTTCTTACGGCTGCGGCGTTGAAAAGACTTTCCCCATCCACTCTCCCAACGTAGTCGCTGTTGAGACCATCCGTTACGGTAAGGTTAGACGTGCAAAGCTGTACTACCTGCGCGGCAGAGTTGGTAAGGCTTCTAAGGTTAAGGAAAAGATCTAATCTTAGAGAAATAGAAAAAGCGAATGCTGTTATGCATTCGCTTTTTCTATTATTTGCGCCTTCGAAAATTGCCGTATACTGCGTTGTTCCTCGCGTGCGGCTCGACTTACGAAAAGTAATCCTTCGCCTTGCCCGCTCCGGTACGCCTTGTCTACAACAATTTTCGCGCGGCTAGGTGGTTATGAGTTGATAGCTTTTTGGCGGGCGATCACTGATCGCCCCTACGACGAATTGGGTTTGTATTTCTTATATTCAAAGGG
>JAZRDG010000144.1:0-31965 GCA_045660125.1 Eubacteriales bacterium
CGCTAAGGACCTGGTTGAAGGCGCTCCCAAGATGCTCAAGGAAGGCGTTTCCAAGGAAGACGCAGAGAAGATCAAGGAGCAGCTCTCCGCTGCAGGTGCTACCGTCACCATCAAGTAATTTCCCTTCCGGAAATACACAACCACAATTTGCTACTGTTTTGTCTATGGATAGCAAAAACCACCGTGTTGCCAGTCAACACGGTGGTTTTGCATTTACCGAGCAAAACAAAACCGGCAGAGGTATTGCACCTCTGCCGTTTTTTCGTTTGGGAGACCGAAAATCCCCCATATTAAAGTAATGTGATCATGCCCGAGATCCAATCCCAGAGCGGAACGAGCGCAATGGGGAAAAAGACTGCGGGGAGATAGTTCATGATCTTGAGCTTGGTCACGCCCATCACGTTCAAGCCAAGACCTACGATCAGCACAGATCCTACGCTGCTCATGGTGGCGATCACGGCATCCGACAACCCCTGCCCTACGATATTGGCAACCAGCGCAATGCTGCCCTGAAATACCAGCACGAAAGCCGAGGAAAGCAGCACGCCAATGCCCATGGTCGAGGACAAAATGATCGAGGATACGAAATCCAGCAGCGATTTGGTGTAAAGCAGGCTATGGTCGCCCATCAGACCGCTTTGAATAGAGCCGACAATGGTCATGGAGCCCACGCAGAACAACAGCGACGCCGACACAAAGCCTTGCGCCACGGGCACGTGCACCGCGTTTTGCTCGGGGTTGCGGTTAAACAGCCCCTCCACCTTTTTGCCCAGCAGATTGACCCATCGGTCAATATCGATCAAGCCGCCAACCAGCACGCCAAGCACGATAGAGAGAATGGTAATGATGGTATTATCGCTATGCAAGCCCTCGGCAAGAATGCCCGGCTGCACCACTGCATCGGTCACAGCATCGAAAATGACGCCCTTGAGTGCACCGCCAATGCCCACCATGACCACCGCAAGACCAAGTCCGCGCATGATCGAAGCAGACACCTCGGAGAATTTCTGGCTCTTCAGCTTACCTTTTTTGGAAATAAAGTGGATCAGAAGACCGAAAAGCGAGCCTAAAATGACGGTTCCCGTGTTGACCAGCGTTCCCCAAAGAGGAAACCCTTCCATTAGAACGTAACCACCTTATCGATGTAGCTCTTGAGCTCGGAAATGGGCAGACGAACCTGCTCCATGGTATCTCTGTCACGAACGGTTACGCAGCCGTCGTTCTCGGAGTCAAAGTCATAGGTAACGCAAAGAGGCGTACCGATCTCGTCCTGACGTCTGTAACGCTTACCGATCGAGCCGGTCTCGTCAAATTCGCAGTTATAGTACTTAGCAAGCTCGTCAAATACCTCGCCTGCCTTGTCGGAAAGTTTCTTGGACAGGGGCAGAACCGCAACCTTAACGGGTGCAAGTGCGGGATGCAGGTGCAGAACCACACGCACGTCGTTCTTGGCGGGATCAACCACCTCTTCGTCATAAGCGTCGCACAAAAATGCCAGTGCTACGCGGTCTGCACCCAAAGAGGGCTCGATGACGTAAGGAATATACTTTTCGTTGGTCTCGGGATCGAAATACTCCATGCTCTCGCCCGAAACGTTCTGGTGCTGGGTCAGGTCATAGTCGGTTCTGTCGGCAATGCCCCACAGCTCGCCCCAACCAAACGGGAACAAGAACTCGATATCGGTCGTGCCCTTGGAGTAGAAGCAAAGCTCCTCTGCGCTGTGGTCACGCAGACGCATGTTCTCTCTTCTCATGCCAAGGCTGATCAGCCAGTTCTCACAATAGGATCTCCAGTACTGGAACCACTCCAGGTCAGTGCCGGGCTTACAGAAGAACTCCAGCTCCATCTGCTCGAACTCTCTGGTTCTGAATACGAAGTTGCCGGGGGTGATCTCGTTACGGAAGGACTTACCGATCTGACCTACGCCGAAGGGCATCTTCTTACGGCAGGAGCGAGCCACGTTCTTGAACTGCACAAAGATACCCTGTGCGGTCTCGGGACGCAGATATACCGTGTTAGAGGACTCCTCGGTAACGCCGATAAAGGTCTTGAACATCAGGTTGAACTTACGGATATTGGTAAAGTCACCCGAGCCGCAACCGGGGCAGCAGATGTGCTTTTCCTTGATGTAAGCCATCATTTCGTCATCGGTCCAGCCTGCGGGATTGTCCTCAAGGCCGTTCTGGAATGCGTAATCCTCGATCAGCTTGTCCGCTCTGTGACGTGCACGGCAAACCTTGCAGTCCATCAGGGGGTCGGAGAAGCCGCCCAAGTGACCCGAAGCTACCCAAGTCTGGGGATTCATGATGATCGCGCTGTCAAGACCCACGTTGTAACGGGATTCCTGCACGAACTTCTTCCACCAAGCCTTCTTGACGTTGTTCTTGAATTCTACGCCCAAAGGTCCGTAGTCCCAAGAGTTCGCAAGACCGCCGTAGATCTCGGAGCCGGGATAGATAAAGCCTCTGTTCTTACACAGGGCAACGATTTTGTCCATTGTTTTTTCAGTGTTGTTCATATTAAACCTCCACACGGGATTTGTATTATTCCCATACTTATCCATGATAATACTTTATTTTACCATAAATATATACACTTGTCAAGCAATAATGCAAAGCATACGCAGGATTTTTCGCGATTTTTCGTTTTTATTTGTAATTGTTGTTTACTTTTCAACAATGCGTTAATGTTTATGCCTATAGCAAAGCCGTCACCCATGGGTGACGGCTTTGCTCGTTTCTCATCAAAATATATTTTGTGCAACGCTTTCGCGCTGATTGTCTGCAATGGGAATTTATATAAACTCTATGAAAATCCCTTTATGGGCAATCCTTATGCAATATTTTTTGAGTGCGATATTTTACTTTGCGTAATCCACAACGCGGCTTTCGCGGATGATGTTGATCTTGATCTGACCGGGATACTGAACCTCAGTCTGGATCTTCTCTGCCATCTGTCTTGCAACCACCTTCATGCTGTCATCGTTGACGGTATCGGGGTTGACCATGACGCGGATCTCACGGCCTGCCTGAATTGCGTACGCCTTATCAACGCCACCGAAGGACTTAGCAATCTCTTCGATCTTTTCAAGGCGCTTGATGTAGTTTTCCATGTCCTCTCTGCGGGCACCGGGTCTTGCTGCCGAAATAGCGTCAGCTGCCTGTACCAGGAAAGCGATCACGGTCTTGGGCTCAACGTCGTTATGGTGCGCCTCAACTGCATGTACAACCTCGCGGTTTTCCTTATACTTCTTGAGTGCGTTTACACCGATCTGTACGTGCGTACCCTCCACGTCCTGCGGGAATGCCTTACCGATATCGTGCAGCAGACCTGCGCGGCGTGCAAGCGTTGCATCCACGCCCAGCTCCTCTGCCATCACGCCTGCAAGGAATGCAACCTCGATGGAGTGCTTAAGTACGTTCTGTCCGTAACTGGTTCTGTAGCGAAGTCTACCGAGAAGTCTTACAAGCTCGGGGTTGAGATTACGAACGCCAACCTCATAGATGGCTCTCTCACCAGCCTGCTTGACTGCGGTGTCAACCTCTCTCTTAGCCTTTTCCACCATTTCCTCAATGCGAGTGGGGTGAATTCTGCCGTCAGAGATCAATTTTTCAAGTGCGAGTCTTGCCACCTCACGGCGAACGGGATCAAAGCCCGAAAGAATGATGGTTTCGGGGGTATCGTCCACGATCAGCTCAACTCCGGTCAGCTTTTCAAGCTGCTGGATATTTCTGCCCTCACGTCCGATGATGCGTCCCTTCATGTCGTCATTGGGGAGCGCGACGGTCGAGATGGTCACCTCTGCAACCTGATCGGATGCATAGCGCTGAATGGCAAGTGTGATGATGTCGCGAGCCTTTTCCTCGGCATCCTCTTTGTACTGTGCTTCAAGCTCTTCAAGGCGTCTGGCAATTTCTTCCTTAGCCTCGTTTTCCACGCGTGCAACCAATTCTTCCTTGGCTTGCTCGGCGGAATAGCCTGCAATGGTTTCCAATTTGTTCATTTGCATTTTGAGCTGCTCAGCGATCAATTCACGGAACTGTTCATTCTCCTTGATCTTCTTATCAAGCTGCTCGCTCTTGTGCTCAACCTGCTCGGTCTTCTTCTCAAGAGTTTCTTCCTTCTTGGCAAGTCGCGACTCGGTTCTGGAAACTTCGTTTCTGCGCTCCTTCATCTCTCTCTCGAAGTCGTTACGCTGACGCATAATGTCTTCCTTAGCCGAGAGCATAGCCTCTTTCTGTGCCGAGGCTGCCTGCTTTTCGCCTTCTTCGACGATGACCTTAGCCTTCTGCTCAGCCGAGCCGATCAATCTTTCTGCAACCTTTTTGCGGTACAGAATACCGATCACAGCGCCGATACCGATGCCTGCAACAGCCACAACTGCAATGCAAACCCAAAATATGGGGTTACTCCATGGCATTTTCTTGTGCACCTCCTTTTCTGTTTTCTTTCTATGTCAGTATAGCAAAAAACACTTCATGCAGTTTACAATACTTATCATTATTATATACAAAAATGCATTTTTTGTCAAGAGGAATTGCAATTTTTCTTATATAAAGCATAAAAATACGCCCCGAATGCAGTGCACTCGAGGCGTAAATTCATTTAGTTGGTGATTACTTACCTGCAACGCTCATGTCGCGTACCAGTACGGCGGGTGCGCCGAACACGGTAAAGCCGCCGGGGATGCCCCAATCGACGGTATCGGACAGGCTGTCGATGTTCTTGAGCAGCTCAAAGAAGTTGCCCGCGATGGTGAAGGAGCGCACGTACCCTGCCTTCTTGCCGTTCTCGATCACAAAGCCCTCGCTCTCAATCGAGAAGTCACCCGTAGTAGCGTCCGCGCCTGCGTGCAAGCCTTTGACTGCAGTAACGTAAATGCCGTTCTCAGCCTTGGCAAACAGCTCTTCCTCGGTCAAGCCGCCGGGGCACAGACCGAAGTTGAAGGGAGCCACCTCAACCGTGGATGCATACGAGCCTCTCTTGCCGTTACCGGTGGAAGCAACGCCTGCCTTTGCAGCGGTGGTCAGGTCGTAAAGCAGCGTGGTCAGCACGCCGTCCTTGATCACGTTCTTTTTGTAGGTAGCAACGCCTTCACCGTCAAAGTGGGTCTGCATGGGTGCGCCCTCTCTCATGGGATCGTCCACGATGTTGACGCAATCCGACGCGATCTTCTGCCCTTCCTTACCTGCAAGCAAGGAAAGACCCAGCTGCGCGTTCTTTGCGGAGAATGCGCTTGCAAATACCGAGAGGATCGAGCGCATCTGCGATCCTGCGATGACGACGTTGTATTTACCCGACGCTACGCTGCCTGCACCGATCTTGGCAAGCGCCTTGTCGGTTGCTTTCTTTGCAATCGTTGCGACCTTTTCCTGATCCGAACACAGTGCAAACTCAAACCCATCTGCGCTCTCCTCGCCTACCTTGACGATCGGCATGGCGTACACGCCGGAAAGACCCACACGGTTGGAAAGCTCCAAGCCGTGCGAATTGCACAGATAGATCTCGGTGGAGGAAGAGATGCAAGCCGCCTGCGTGCCGTCGGTCACAGCCTCGCTTGCAGCGTAGATCTGTGCTTGCACGTCCAGCGTCATAGCCTTTGCTTCTGCAGCACTCAGGGGCGTAAATTCGGGCAGATTGAGCGTCGCATAGCTTTCCGAGCCTGCGAAAATAGGCGCGGTACCTTCCTTTTCAATATAGCGCGCATTGTCGCAAGCGCGGCGCACAAGATCAGCAAGCTCTGCTTCTTCAAACAGCTCGGTGGAAGCGTATCCCATCTTGCCGTCTACCAGGCAGCGCAGGCTGATGCCGCCACCCTCACCGCAGCTAAAGCCGCTCAAGGTGTCCTTGAGAGCCTCTGCAGAAAGGCTGGTGCCGTTCATATAATAGATCTCATATTCTTCAAGACCTGCCGCCTTGGCAGCGTCGAAAATGATCTGTTTTGCTCTTGTCAGTTCCATATTCCCCTCCTATTATCTGCCGCCGACCGTGATTTCGGAAACACGGATGAGCGGCTGACCTACGTCGGTGGGCACGCTGCCGCTCGAGGAGCCGCACATACCCTGACCTGTTGCAAGGTTCTGACCAACCATGTCGATATCCTTGAGGATCTGCGAGCCTGTACCGATCAGCGAAGCGCCACGTACTGCTTCACAGATCTTGCCGTTACGCACGATGTAGCCCTCGCGTACCGCGAAGTTGAACGCGCCGGTCAAGGGGTTGACCGAGCCGCCGCCCATTTCCTTGCAGTACAGACCGTACTCGATGGACGCAATGATATCCTCGTTCTTATCGGGGCCGTTGTCGATAAAGGTATTGGTCATACGGCTGGTGGGCTCGTACTCATATCCTTGTCTACGGCTGTTACCCGTCATGGGCAGACCCATACGGCGAGAGCCGAGACGGTCGATCATGTAGCTCTTGAGCACGCCGTTCTCAATCAACACGTTGCGCTGGGTGGGGTTACCCTCGTCGTCAATGTTGACAGAGCCCCATGCGTTCGGGATAGTACCGTCGTCGATGGCGGTGACCTTGGGGTTTGCGATCATCTGACCCAGCTTGCCTGCCATCTGCGAAGCACCGATCGCTACCGAGGTAGCCTCCAGGGAGTGTCCGCAAGCCTCGTGGAAAATAACGCCACCAAAGCCGTTTTCAATGGCAACCGTCATCTTACCTGCCTGGCAGTAATCTGCGTTGAGGTTGACAACAGCCTGTCTTGCAGCCTCGCGGCCGATATCCTCGGGGCGGAACAGATCAAACACCTCAAGACCCATGCCGCGACCGGGAGCGCAAGAGCCGGACTGGTTCTCTTTGCCGTTGGAAGCAACTGCGTTGACAGCCATACGGGTGCGGATGTGTCTGTCGGTGGTGTAAAGACCCTCGGAGTTTGCAACAAGGATCGAGTGATCTACGGTCAACAGCGTACCTGCAACCTGCACGATGCTCTGGTGATAATCCTTTGCGGTGGTGCAAGCAGATTTGAGCAGATCGATCTTATACTTCATGTCAGCCGTTGCGGGCACGGTGGTAACGGGGTGAATATTGGGGAAAATGCGCTCGCAAAGACGCAGAGAAACCGCGCCCTTGATCTCGCCAACCGCTTCTGCCACGCTCTTTGCGCAACGGATCAATCCTTCTCTGGAAATGTCGGAGGTAGTGGCATACACCGTCTGCGTGCCGATAAAGGTGCGGATACCCACACCGGACAGTACGTTATCACCGATGGCTTCGATCTTGCCATCAAGCAGGCGGACGTTGCCGTTTTGCGTCAGCTCCTGGTAGATCTCGGCGAAATCACCGCCACCCGAGAGCGCAATACCGAGTATTTCCTCGGCAAGTCTTTTTTCAATCATGATTCTTGCTTCCTTTCATATTTTGTATGATGGTAATAATCTCTGTCAGAGTTTGGGGGCAAGCATCCGAAATTTGCAAAATTTCCTCGGTCGGTGCGATCATATCCGGCACCATGACCGTATACATGCCCGCCGCCTTGACCGCGCGCACGCCGTTAAAGGAATCCTCCACGCCCATGCATTCTGCGGGATCAACGCCCAGTCGCTGGGCTGCGATCAGGAAGATATCGGGCGCGGGCTTACCGTTGGGAACGGTGTCTCCCGTGACCACCGCGTCAAAATACTTTTTCATATCCGACATCACAAGATGTCGCTCGACTCTGGGCGCGTTGGTGGAGGTGGCGAGTGCGATCTTGTAGCCGTTGTCCTTTAAGTAGTCCAGCAGCTCGTACGCCCCTGCCTTGATGGGCAAGCCATCCTCGGCAATCATTTGATCGTAGATCGCGTTGCGCAGCTCCCAGAACGGACGAAACGCAAACGCATCGCCGTAATATTCCTGCCAAAGCTCGGCAGTTCTTGTAAAATTCGTGCCCGTGCAAATGGCAACGAACTCCATGATATTGGGCACGCCCATCTGCTCAGCAGCCGCGCGCCATGCGCGGTGATATACCTGCTCGGTATCGTGCAGCGTGCCGTCCTTGTCAAAAATGACCGCTTTGATCATCAGTCGGGGTTCCTTTCGCCAAGCAGGATGTGGTATTTCTGATAGAACTCCTCAAATCTGCCCTCGTCCAGAGCCTCGCGGATGCGACGGGTCAGCTGATTGTAGAAATACAGGTTGTGCTGCACGGCAAGACGCATGCCAAGCGATTCCTTTGCCTTGATCAGGTGGCGGATATAGGAGCGGCTGTAATTCTGGCAGGTGGGGCAATCACAGGTCACGCCGATGGGTCTGGGATCACGCGCGTACTTTTCATTCAGCACGCTCATCTTGCCTTCCCAAGTAAACAGCGTACCGTGGCGTGCGTTACGCGAGGGCATAACGCAGTCAAAGAAGTCAACGCCCATGTGCACTGCCTCAAGAATGTTGCAGGGAGTGCCCACGCCCATGAGGTATCTGGGCTTGTTGACGGGCATGTGAGGCTCAACCGCGTCAATAATGCGGTACATATCCTCGGTGCTCTCGCCTACTGCAAGACCGCCGATGGCGTAGCCGTCCAGATCCAGCTCTGCAATGCGCTGCATGTTATCAATACGCAGATCCTCGTACGTGCCGCCCTGATTGATGCCAAACAGCATCTGCTGCTTGTTGATGGTCTCGGGCAGGCTGTTAAGTCTTTGCATCTCTGCCTTGCAGCGTGCCAGCCAGCGAATGGTGCGCTCGGAGGACTGCTTGACGTACTCGTAGGTAGCGGGGTTTTCCACGCACTCGTCAAACGCCATGGCAATGGTGGAGGCGAGGTTGGATTGGATCTGCATGCTCTCCTCGGGGCCCATGAAGATGCGCTTGCCGTCAATGTGAGACGCGAAGTATACGCCCTCCTCCTTGATCTTACGCAGCGAGGACAGCGAGAATACCTGGAATCCGCCCGAGTCGGTCAGAATGGGTCTGTCCCAGTTCATAAACTTGTGAAGACCGCCCATATCGTGAATCAGCTTATCACCGGGACGGATGTGCAGATGGTAGGTGTTGGAAAGCTCGACCTGGCAATCAATGGTCTTGAGCTCCACGGTAGATACGCCGCCCTTGATGGCTGCGCAAGTACCAACGTTCATGAATACAGGCGTTTGAATATCGCCGTGCGGGGTGTGCAGCACGCCTCTGCGCGCTCTTCCCTCTTGCTTTTTAAGTTCGAACATAACTTAATCCTTTCTTTGGCAAGCATCAATACAGGATGCCGCCCATCTTAAAATTTATGATCTTTCAAATTGTCTGTCAAGATTTTTCTTGCTCATTTCCATGGCAACCGGTCTGCCGTGCGGACAGTAGGTAATGTCGGGCAGCGCCATGAGCTGATCCACCACCCAAGAAAGATGCTCGGGGGCGTAAACGCGTCCTGCCTTGATCGCCGCCTTGCACGAGCCCTGATACAGTGCCTTTTCAAACACGATATCGCGCGTCAGCGTAGCGTTTCCGGTGCCGCTTTGCAATCTCTCGGCAACAACGGGCAGCATTTGCGATGCCTGCTCTGCCTCAAGTCCTACGGGAATGGCGTCCACGGTCACGGTAAATTTGCCCGTGGAAAAGCTAAATCCAACCGCCTCAAGCTCTGCGCGGAAGTCTCCCAGCGTTTGCACCTCGCCCGAGGTCATCATGATCTCAAGGGGCAGCATTAAGAGCTGCGAGGCAGCCTCTTGCGCCTTCATATTGGCTTTGAGCTGCTCAAACAGAATGCGCTCGTGCGCGGCGTGCTGGTCGATCAGCAGCATTCTCTCACCGATCTCCACGATCAGATATGCGTTGAACACCTGCCCCACAAGGCGGTAAGTGCCCTTTTGGGCGGTGGGCAGCACGGGCTTTTCGGGCTGTGCGGGCAGAGGCGTGGTGGATACGGGCGCGGGCGGCGTATCCGGGATCGGCGGAATTTCGGGTACGGGTGGGATCTCCGGTACGGGAGGAATCTCGGGAATGGGGGGCACGGGCGGTTGCTCGGGCGCGGTACGGGAGGGTACGGAAGGCTCCGTGGCGACAGTACGATCCACATTGGAACGCGGTGCGACGGGGACGCCGGTCCCTACGTTGGAACGCGGTGCGACGGGGACGCCTGCACCTGTGGGGGCGGCAGGCTTTTTGCCCTGAATATACTGCTCTACGTACTGCTGCGCCGTGATGTGCTCCCACTTGTTTTCCTGCTTGGGCTGCGATGCGGTGGCAATGTCAATGCCCAGCTGACGCTTTTGCAGCGACTCGCCGCGCTCCACCGAGGTAAAGGCGTCCGAAACAGACGGTTTTTTCGTGGGGATCTGCAGCTCGGGGCGTGCGGTATTGGCCTCCAGCGCCTGTCTGACCGCGTAGTAAACGCTTTCAAACACGGGCTTTTCGTTGGTGAACTTGACCTCCAGCTTGGCGGGATGCACGTTGACGTCCACGCGCGTGGGGTTCAGCCCGATAAACAGCACGCAGCAGGGGAATTTTTCGGGGGCTACGAACGAAGTAAACGCTTGCTCAAGAGCGGCAGACGCGGTCTTGCTCTTGATATAGCGCGAGTTGATAAAGAAATTCTGATAGTTGCGGTTGGGGCGCACGTTGTCGGGTCTGCCGATGTAACCCTTGACCGTAATACCCTCGAATTCACCCTCGACCTCGATCAGGCGAGAGGCAAAATCCTTGCCGAACACAGACCACATAGCGCTCTTTAAGCTGCCGTCGCCTGCGGTTTCCAGCTTGTCGTTGCCGTCAATGATCAACCGAAACGCAATCTCGGGGTGCGAGAGCGCGATCTTTTCCACGTTTGCGGACACAGCCATCGCCTCGGTCACGTCTCTCTTCAAGAACTTGCGGCGCGCTGGCACGTTGGCAAACAGATCCTCGGCAATCACGGTCGTGCCCACGGCACAGCCGCGCTCCACAATGTCCACGATCTCACCGCAATGCACGTCCATCTGCGCGCCAAGTGCGGCATCGGGGGTCTTGGAAAGAATGCGCAAGCGCGAGACCGCCGCAATGGCGGCAAGTGCTTCACCGCGGAATCCCAGCGTGGCAATGCCGTCCAGATCCTCTGCCTCGCTGATCTTACTGGTGGCGTGTCGGCGAATAGCCATGGGCAGATCCTCGGGCGGCATGCCGTGCCCGTTATCGGACACGCGCATAAAGGTCACGCCACCGTTCTGAATTTCCACGGTGATGCGTGACGCGCCTGCGTCTATTGCGTTCTCCATCATTTCCTTGATTGCGCTTGCGGGTCTGTCCACTACCTCACCGGCAGCGATCAGGTTGGCAACCTCAAAGGAAAGCACGTTGATCTTACCCATAATATCTCCAAATTACATAAGTCTCTTCTTTAAATCAAACAGGAAGCTCATACACTCGTAAGGCGAGAGCGTATTGATATCCACGTTTTTGAGCTGCTCGATCACCTGATCGTTGATCTGATCCTCAATGGTGATCACGTCGCTCTCTGCTTTCTCGGCAGGCTCGGCACTTGAGAGTGCCTTGGCGGTCTGCTCTACCGAAAGCAGCACCTGCTTTGCGCGCTTGATAACGTCGTTAGGCAGTCCTGCCAGCTTTGCTACCTCAATACCGTAGCTGTCGTCGGTCGAGCCGCGCACGATCTTGCGCAAGAAGGTAATGCTGTCGCCGCGCTTTTTGGCGGCAATGTTGTAGTTGACAATGCCCTCGAACTCCTGCTCCATGCCTGTCAGCTCGTGATAGTGCGTGGCAAACAGGGTCTTGGCACCGATGCGGCGGCTGTGGGTATACTCCACGATGGCACGCGCAATGCTCATGCCGTCAAAGGTAGAAGTACCTCTGCCAACCTCGTCGTATATGATCAGGCTCTTTTGCGTAGCGTTTTGCAGAATGTATGCCACCTCGGTCATCTCCAGCATAAAGGTGGACTGACCGGATGCCAGGTCGTCCGACGCGCCGACACGTGTAAAGATCTTGTCCACAATGCCGATGCGTGCCTCGTTTGCGGGCACAAAGCTGCCGATCTGCGCCATCAGCGTGATCAGCGCGACCTGTCGCATATAGGTGGACTTACCTGCCATATTGGGGCCTGTGATCAGCATCAGGCGGTTGCTGCCTGTGTCAAGGCTTGCGTCGTTGGGCACGAAATACGTGTCCTTGACAAACTGCTCGACAACGGGGTGTCTGCCGTCCTTGATATACACAACGTCACTGGTATCCACCTCGGGGCGCACGTACTTGTTGCGCGCTGCCACGGTGGCAAGAGAAAGATATGCGTCAAGCTTTGCAAGCAGCGCAGCCGTACGCTGCACTCTTTCGCTGTTCTGCGCCACAAATGCGCGGATCTGCTGGAACAGCTCGTATTCAAGAGCGCAAACGCGATCGCCCGCGCCAAGAATCTTGGCCTCCATTTGCTTGAGCTCCTCGGTAATGTAGCGTTCACCGTTTACCAAGGTCTGCTTGCGGATATAGTGCTCGGGCACTTGGTCGGCAAACGAACGGCTGACCTCAATATAGTAGCCAAACACCTTGTTATAGCCCATTTTGAGCGTTTTGATGCCGGTGCGCTCGCGCTCGGTCATTGCCATCTGCTCAACCCAGGATTTGCCGTCGTGCATAATGGCGCGCAGCTCGTCAACCTCCTCGCTAAAGCCGGGGGCGATCATGCCGCCGTCACGAACCGAGAAGGGCGGCTCCTCGCAAATGCCTGCATCAATGCGCGCATAAATGTCCTCAAGCAGATCCATCTCGGCGCAAATGCCGGAGAGCTCCTCGCTGTGGCAAGTAGCAAGCAGTTTTTTGACCTCGGGCAGCACCGATGCGGTATTGGCAACGGCACGCAAGTCCTTGGCGTTTGCCGTGCCGTACACGATACGGGTCATCAGTCGCTCCAGATCCAGCACGCCCGAAAGCAGCTCGCCAAGCTCCTCGCGCAGCATAAAGCTGACAAAAAGCTCCTCGATCGCGCTTTGTCTGCGGTGAATGGTGCCTACAGAAAGCAGCGGATGCTCTACCCAGCTGCGCAAAAGTCTTGCGCCGGGCGAGGTCTTGGTCTTATCCAGCACCCAGAGCAAAGAGCCCTTTTTCTCTTTTGCGCGCATGGTTTCGCAAAGCTCGAGATTGCGGCGCGTGTTGGCGTCCATTTCAAGGTACTGCCCGTCCGAGTAGACCTGCAGATCCTTTAAGTAGGGCGACTCTGTCTTTTGCGTTTCGTAAATATAGTCGATCAGCGCACCAACTGCGCAGATCATGGGCTTGTCCGAGGTATCCTGCGGCTTAACGCGATCGCCAAAGCGATTCTTGACGCGCTCAAGCGCATCCGCATATTCAAATCTGCCGGGCTGATTGTCGCCAAGCATAGCGCCCAGTCTGTCCGTGACAAACGCGGCAATCTCGGGGATCGCCTTGCGCGAAAGGTTGACGATCACCTCGCGCGGTGCGTAGGTGGCAAGCTCGTTGCAGACTCTGGTCTGCGCTGCGTCACCGTCAAAGGAGGTCGCGCAGATCTGCGCCGTGGAAACGTCGGCAAAGCAAACGCCTACCGAGTATTCACCCACGTAGATGGCGCAGAGATAGTTGTTCTTTTGCTCCGAGAGCAGCGCGCTTTCGATGACAGTACCCGGTGTGACAACGCGCACCACGTCGCGCTTGACAAGACCCTTTGCTTGCGCAGGGTCTTCCACCTGCTCGCAAATGGCAACCTTGTAGCCCTTGGAGATCAGTCTGCCTATGTAGCCTTCCGCGGAATGGAACGGCACACCGCACATGGGCGCGCGCTCCGCTTCGCCGCAATCTCTGCCTGTCAGCGTCAGCTCCAGCTCACGCGAGGCAGTGATCGCGTCGTCAAAAAACATCTCGTAAAAGTCGCCAAGGCGATAAAACAGCAGATGATCCTTATATTTATTTTTGACCTCGAAATATTGCTCCATCATGGGAGTCATGGTCAGTTCCTCGCTTTTTTAGAGTTTTGAAAAATCAGTGAGAGCAGCCGCCACCGCAAGTAGAGCAGTCGTGGGTGCAGGTAGAGGGCATCTCGCCCGTGATTTCAAAGGTAATGGTGTTGTTGACCGCGTTCATGAGTGCGTTGACCTCGTTCTGTGCAGCCTCAAGCTCCACGTAAACGGGGTGTGCCACGATCTGATCGTAAAGCAGGTTGATGCGATCCTGGATCATCTCCAAAAATCTTGCCTCAACGTCCTTCTGACCTGCGGTCTTTTCCAGCGCGATCTGCTGTACCTGATATTCGCGCATCAGCGTGCGCAGCTCGCTATCGGTTTCGTACGCTTCCTTCGCCTTCGCCATGCGTACCAATCTTTCATCCTTCTTCAGCTCCTGACCGAGCTGTGCTGCAAGTGCAAAAATTTCCATTGTTTTTATCCTCTTTTCTTTATAATTCATGTTTAGTGAGCGTTTTTCGCTCAAGATCCTTCGCGGCGCATTTTTCTGCTGTCATTTTTGAGCGAAGCGAAGAATCTCGCAGAAAAATGCTTGCTCGAGGATGACAGAGCGAAAAAACGCTCGTTAGTTATACGATTTCTCCCCAGAGTGCAAAGGCATCGGCGCGGTCAATCTTGACGTTGACAAACTTGCCTGCGTGCTCGGGGCTTGCGTGGAAGAACACGATCTTGTTGCCTTCCTCGCGTCCGCTGTAAATTTCGGGGTTGTTCTTACTCGGTCCGTCGCAAAGCACGCGCACCGTCTTGCCTACCATGGGCTGATTCTTTTCCAGCGCAATATCGTGCTGGAGGGCTAGCAGGCGGTCAAAGCGCTCGCCCTTGATTTTGGGGTCGATCTGCTCCTTTTCTGCCGCGGGTGTGCCCTTTCTGGGCGAGTAGATAAACGAGAACAGCATATCAAAGCGCACCTCTTTGAGAATGTCCATGGTGTCCTCAAAGTCCGCGTCGCTCTCTCCGGGGAAGCCTACGATGATATCCGACGAGATTGCCGCGTCGGGCATCTTTTGGCGAATGTAGCGCACGATATCCAGATATCTTGCCTTGTCGTAATGGCGGTTCATCGCCTTGAGCACGGTATCGCTACCCGATTGCAGCGGCAGGTGGAACTGATGCGCGATGTGCCTTGAGCTTGCCATGACGTCGATCAGCTTGTAGCTTGCGTCCTTGGGGTGGCTGGTCATAAAGCGCAGCACGTAATCACCCTCGATCGCATCCAGCTCGGCAAGCAGATCGGCAAAATCATAGCCCCAGCCGCTTCCCTTTGCATAGGAGTTGACGTTTTGCCCCAGCAGCGTGATATCCTTGTAGCCACGGGCAACAAGCTCCTTGACCTCGGCAACCACCTCGTGCTTCTCTCGGCTTCTCTCTCTGCCGCGCACGTAGGGCACGATGCAGTAAGAGCAGAAATTGTTGCAGCCGTACATGACCGACACCCATGCGCGATAGTCGCTTGTGCGCGTGATGGGCAAGCCCTCGGCTACAACGTACTCGGTCTCCTCAGGGCAGAAAATGCGGCGAGAGCGCGCGATCTTTTGCCAGAGCAGCTCGGGAAAACGGTGCAAGGATGCCGTACCGAACGTGATATCCACGTAAGGGTACTTGTGCTTGATGTCCTCGCGGCGGTGCTCCTGCGCCACCATGCAGCCGCAGACCGCGATGAGCAGCGAGGGCTTTTTGGCTTTGAGGTGCTTATATTGCCCCACGATCGAAAGTGCCTTTTGCTCGGCATGCTCGCGAATGGCGCAGGTGTTGACCGCGATCAGATCGGCATCTGCCGGATCGTCACAAATCTCATACCCCATATCCTGCGCCATGCCCGCAAGCTTTTCACTGTCTGCCTCGTTTTGCTGGCAGCCAAAGGTCAGCACAAAGCACTTGGGAGCAGCCCCCAGCGTCGCCGCAAGCTCGGCTGTGTATCCGCGCAGCTTCTCTATATAAACTTGTGCGTCTTGATAGTTTCGTTGGTTCATTTTTTATGTTTATCCTTAAATATTATAGTATCTCAATTTATTATTATACTACATAAATACGCGTATTGTCAAGGATTTTGTAAAATTGCATTGCAAAATGTGGCGGTAAAACGCTCCTTTGCGTCGAAATCCATGGCAGCGGTGTAAAGGCTTTCCAGCTCGAAATGATACTCCCCTGCGCGCGCAAAGCTTTCACACGCGGCATCCACGGCACTGTCCGCAAGCTTTTGCACAAGCCGCGCCTCACCGCGCACGCCGCGCAAAGCGTCGGGAGTACAAATGCGGCGCAGATCTATGCGCTGCACCTCCTTGCCTGCCGTGCTTGCCGCGTCGCTTGCCGTGATGCACAGGCGGTTATCGGGAAAATACAGCGTGGATGTTTTGCCCTCATATAGCACGTGCGGTGCGCGGCGCACGGCACATCCACGCTCGCGTGCCATGTCGTACAGCTTTTCCATGAGCAAAAGCTCCACACCGTAAAAGGGCGAGAGCACCACAAGCCGATCGGCGGCACGCTCGTAGGTGTCAAAGTGCACCCTGCCCCGCATGCTGATGCAATCGCAAAGCCCGATCCGCTCCTCGAACACGCGCCCCTTGAGATACAGGCGTGCGATCTTGGCGGCAAGGTGATCTATGCGATCCGAGTCCACGCAAGGCGCGATCAGGCTGTCGTGCGCCAAATGCAGCTTGCCCGCAGCCTGCAGATACGCATAGCTGCGCTCAAAGCAAGCCTGCTTGTAGCCCGACAGCGTGCGAATACGGGCAGCACTCTTGGCAAGCTTTTCCCGATCCCAAAAGTCGCCGAGGTTGACGATCACGTCACGCACTCCGGGCAAGGTGGGCTCCATGTCGTGCGGCGGCGTGGCATCGGCAAGCGCAATGCAGCCCGCACGCGGATGCGTCAGAATCACGCCGTCCAAGGAACACGGATCGGACGAGCAGGCATAAAGCTCGGCGTGAAAGCCACGCTTTGCAGCCTCGCTCGCCACGTCCCCGATGAAGCGGCTCTTGCCCGTGCCGGGCCCGCCCTTGATCATATACAGGCGCGAGATGCGCCCGTGCGCAAAGCAGCGCTCAAAATAGCTGACAAATCCGCGCGAGGTGTTGGCGGATGCAAAGTAGATCTGTTTGCTGTTTTCTTGCATACAAATTCCCCTCTGTTGTGTAATTTTATTGCCATTGTATGCGAAAACAGGGGCAAATGACAAGATTGTGCAAGAAAAACTTCCCTCAACGGTCTCCCAAAAAGAGCGGACGCGTATGGGAGGCTCTCCTCCGGGAGGGAGCCTTTGTCACACACATCTGTGCTCTTTTGTTTTCCGTCATGGGAAACTCTCGAATTGCTAACATAGTACTTAAGATTCATTGTGCAATATCCTTGCACCTATTTTTCAACCGTGATTAGAAAAATTCTCTCCAAACGAGTTATTGCTTTTCCATTTCAATATGCTATAATGGTATCAGGATAAGCGCTGATCCAATTTGATTTGGAGGAACTACTATGATAAAACTCGGACAAAAAATTAAATCTTTACGAAAGCAGAAAAACATATCACAAGAGGTGTTCGCCAATTACCTTGGCGTATCGTTTCAAGCCGTTTCAAAATGGGAAAACGGAAATACGATGCCGGACGTGACCATGATTCCCGCTATCGCATCCTTTTTCGGCGTTTCCACAGACGAGCTCTTTGACTTCAATCTTTTTGAAATGGAAAACCAGGTCGAAGCAATCTGCCATGAATCATGGAAATACCGCAATGACGATCCCGCAAAAGCCGAGCGCATATTGCGCGACGGCTTGCAGAGATTCCCGGGGAATGATATCATATTGAACAATCTGCTTTATACGTTGGATTACAAAGAGAGAGCCGACGAGGTGATCACTCTTTGCAAGACCTTGATCGAGTCAACAAAAGACGATTCTGTCAAATACGATGCCTGCCGCATTCTTGCATCGTGCTATAAGGAAAACGGGCAGGATGATCTGGTCAAGCCCACGCTTGAAATCATTCCCGAGATCTACTTTACAAAGCTGGAGCTGATGGCATCTCTTTTGGACGGACAAGACAGCTACGAGGCGGCACAGAAGCAGAAGAACATTTCCGCAGAAGACTTGATTGATATGCTGATTGTTGCAGGCAAGCGTTTGAAAGAACAAGGCGAAACCGAGAAAGCCATTTCGCAGTTTAAGATTGCGCAAAAGATCATGGACGCTTTCCAAGAGGACTTTGTGGAAGACAAATGGTTCAATGCCACCGTTTATGAGTACACACGCGAACAGAGAAAAGAAATAGAAGCATTACTTACAGAATAATACCTAAGGCGAGCGCAAAATACGCTCGCCTTAGTTGAAATATACTCAAAAATATCAATTCCGTTTATGGTGTTATATGTTTTTTGCAGATGACGGTGTTTGCTTGGCGTATTGACAAATATTATCACTTTTGATATAATAAAAACGAAACTATTTTCTTAGGAGGCACATATGGATAAGGCATTGATCAAGCGAATCGGGAAAGCCGTTCTCCGGTCGATTCTTTTATTTTTTGTTTTTGCATTTGTGACGATCGTTTCGCGCTTCGTGTTTAACGGCGAGTTGGAGCATATGGATATGCTGGACGGGGTAGCGTTTCCGCTTTGGTTGCTTGGGCTCTGGCACGTTTTCTATATGCTTTTGATCTTTGAATCCACCGCGTTTGCTTTCCATAGGCATGCTGCCGAGGAAAAGGAGGCGTATCTGAAAAAACGCACCGGTGTGGGGGTGCTCGCAGAGCTGAAGGCGGTATTTTGCTTGCCTGAATTTTACGTTGATTGCGCTGCGGTTGCGATTTTGTCCTTGATCATGCCGCTCGGTTTGTATGATTGCATCGGTCAAGCACTCACGGGCGAGGAGTTTGGGAATTTGCTCGTGACCTTGCTTGCACTTGTGCTGCTGCTTGTGTTGCTCTTGGTAGCGCGTCTGTCGCTTGGCAAGATGTGGATCTCCGACAGCATCTCAAGCAGAGAAGGTAAGAAAAAGAAGAAAGAGCGAGGCGCACTGTTTCTGACGATCAAAGGGATTGCCTTTGTGGCGATGGTGTATATCGTCTCGTCGTATGCGATTACGTGGTTTTTACCGTTTATTGTGACGGTTGCAAACATTGGCGGCGGAATGATCGTATTTCTGTATCTGTTCATTGCGCTTTTGATTGCACTTGCGGTGGCGCTTGCAATATTCTATATCCGCGCCATTCTCAAACGCAGGACGTTTATTGCGGCGCTGCGTGAGGTTTGTAAGAACAAATCCGCAACCATATCTGATATTCAAAAGCCGTATTTGTCAATATTTACGCAACACAAGGGTGTTGATTTCACGATTGAGCACAACGGACGCTTGTATGATTGCAAATTTGTGGCAAGCGTGTTCAAAAGCTCACCCATTGCGTTTGCAGACACGGGTGAGGGCATTCGACAGGATGTGCTGCGCGTGTTCAGGGTGAACGTGCTGCACATGAATACGCTCATAGATTTCCGCATGGAGGGCGAGGGCAAGAAGATTGTGATCGTGCTGCCCGTGCCCGAGAGAATATACGTATCGACAGAAGGCTCAATGCCTCGCCCTGCTGACACGGGAGAGGTATTCGGAGAGTATACCCTCTATACAGCAACGGGATTTTTGGGCGCGTTGGAGCGAGATATTTTGTGAGATGTTAGGTAACAGGGGGCGGTTCTCTGTTACATTAGGTATATCGGAATGAAAACAATTAAAATATTTTGCGATCCGTTAGCTGCGGCAATGGCAAGTGTTTGGCTATTTATTGCTATGCCTTTTTGTTCAGCAGCATTGATTTACGGAACACTCTTTTATGAAAAAAACGGCATTGAGACGGCTCTTGATGTATTTATAGTGGTTGTATTTTACTTGTTGGATATTGGACTTTATGTAATATCTATATACTGTGCGCAACAGTGGTTTGAATCGGTCAAATTAACTACAGCCGGTATTATATATTCAGTTCCATTTCGCAAAAAAAAGATATTCGCATATGATCATTATAAGTACGTAAAAATTGCTTATTATACGCATATTTATCAGAAAAGACATTTTCTTGTACTGAGCAAAAATCCCATACCGGCATCCATGTTATGCAAAATCAACCGCCTAAGATCGAGTGATACGGTTGTCAAACTGCATGTGTCCAAGAAAAACTATCGTGCTTTGTGTCGTGTGCTCCCCGACAATATCACGAATGAATTGAAAGCGTTTTACAATAATGGTCAAACAGACATTGCGTTTGATATTGATAAAGAAACGAAAAAAGCACTTAAATTGAAGAAAAGAAAACACAAAAGGAAAAAGAAATAACTATATAAACAATCGAAAGTAACAGAGGACGGTTCTCTGTTACATTCGTTCGTGACGCAATTCTGCATAGGGCCTTGGATCACAATGACAACTCCTGTTTTGCGATCCGTCATTGCTGTTGTTTACTCGGCAGTAATCGTATGTTTGCTGGCTGTTTTGCGCAGCCGTAAAATCTTTCAAAATGAAACCGAGGCAAAAGCCACAAGAAAACATCTTCAGGAGTAAACGCTATGAGCATGTGGAGGAAGAAACACTATTATCGCATATCTAAATATGATCCCCAATTTCGTATAAATGGTATTTTCACAAAAAATGAGTGGACATCTATTTGGGATGTAGGCAATGTTTTTGAAGGAAACAAGTTTACGATGGACGAATATCTGATTACGGAAAACAATTACCTTCTTGCAATTGAAAAACTACTGGATACTACACACACCAAGTCATTAACAATAAGAAAATTGGAAGACTATGAAAATTGTTGCCACTACAAAAAAGGACAATGTTTGTATCATAAGGAAGATATACTCTCGGTTGTTCGTGATTGTTTACGCGAAAATTACTGGTGTGAGCTTCGTTCTCCTTCTCTTACTATTCTTTTCGGCTATGAATATTATGTCTATGTTAGATGTGCTCTAAGTTATTCGGAAATAGTTGCAGAAACATCGCGTTTTAATCTTTTTGTTGAAGAAGATAAGAAACCTTGAATGGAATGAAGTAACAGGGGACTGTTCTCTGTTACGCACTTATATGATAAAAGAGGTCGGTTAGTCCGGCCTCTTTTATCGTGTTCCCTTATGCTCTTGTAATAATGCTGATGCCTGCGGGGGAGATGCCGGTCTGCTCGTAGACGATGGCGTTGATCTGCGCAAGCGCTGCTGCGCTCAGCTCGCCGTCGTGCTGCACCACGATGCTGACGTTCTCACCGCTGATGACCGCCACGCACTGCGCGTATCCCTTGGTCTTGATCAGCGATTCGATCTTAGCCTCGTTTTCCATCTCGGCAGCGATCTGTCTGATCTCGGCAACCGCCTCCGCCTTGACCTGATCGGTAGCGTTATCGTTATCCACTACAGAATTGAGCACCTCAAGTGCCTCGTCGCGCGCCTTTTGTCTGGAGACCTGCACGCTGCTGAAATAGGACGAGACCTCGGTGGACGTGCTGCCCGTGTTGCCCGTGTTCGAGCCTGTGCCAAGCGTGGTGCCATAATTGGTGTTCATGCCTGCGCTCTGATCGTAGTTGAAGGCATCGTCCTTGGCATCTCCCGCAAAGAAGATCCAGTTGACGTACACCGCAAGACCGATCATGATGACCGCGCCCGCGATAATGAGATTGCGCTTGCCCATTTTCTTGAAGAAATCGCCTATGGTATTGATTACCTTTTTGAAGTTCATATGTAAGCCCTCCGTTTTTGTTTTACGTTAAATCATATTGATGGGCGCATGATAATATGCCTGTTTTACTCAATTTGTGCGGCGCTGACGTGAATTTTGTTTGCCCCGATGCCAAAGGCTGCGCTGACCAGTGCGGTCAGCTCGTTTTGCACGGCAGGGTCTGCCCCGCCCTGACACACAATGCCCACGCCTGCCACGCTCGGCTGCTTTTTCATCAGCAGCAAGGGGCTTTGCGCGCTGCCCGAGCCGATCAGCACGTAAGTCTCCTCCCACGTGTAGCTCTCGCCGCCCGTTTTGCTTTGCACGTCACGGGCGTACACGTACTCGTATCCACCCGACAGCGTGACCATGACCTGTACCCTGCCCACGCCGCGCACCTCGCTGCAAAGGGACGCGATCTCACTTGACAATTGCTGCTTGTATGCCTGCAGCTGCGCTTGCTCGTCGCCCGTGGCTGCCTCGGCTTTTTGCTCACCCTTGCCAAAGGGCAAATCAAAGCTGCCCATGACCAAAAGCCCCAAGCCCAGTATCGCGCCCAGCACCACGATCCACAGCCTTCCGCTCTTTTTCATCTGCCCTACCGTTCCTTTGATCTGTGACACACCGTCCGTGTACATATTCCCTCCTTTAATCAAGCACCACCCTGCACGTGCAGTCCAAAAGCCCCTGCACGTACGTAACAATCGGGTCGGGATCGCGCCAGATCGCCTTGCCCGAAAGCAGCAGCGTGACCTCGCGCACGCCGCCATCCGCATCCCATTCCACCAAAATGCGGCATTCGCTCGGGGAAAGCCCCTGCTCGCGCTCCAAAAGCACCTGCAGCTGCCCGATCACCAAAGACTCGGAAAGCTGCCCTGCATCCTGCTCCTCCCACTCGCCCTGCTCCCACGCCTCGGGAATTTCCCAAGCGCCCTGCTCCAGCGCGCCAAGCAAGCTCATCACGGGCGCGAACAGCAGCGCGACCATGCAAAGGCTGCACAAAAGCTTTGCATGCTGCGCAGCCGACTCGGGCACGATGGCGCACACAAGCGCAATCAGCACGGCAGCAGCGGCAAGGCTGTATAAATATCCACCCATCTTACGCCACCCACGCAGCCACGCAAGCCGCAAACGCGCCCACGGCAATGATAAACACCGCCGTGCACATGGCAACTGCGGCTGCCATATAGCCAAACAGGCTGCTTGCCTGCGAGAGCACCGTGCCCTCGGGCGCACAACCAAGCAGCTGCGCAAGCCCTGCGCCAAGATCCAGGAGCGTGCGCAGCGCAAGCATGCGCAAAAGCACGGGCAAGCAGCACAAAAACAGCAAAAGCACGCCGCAGCCGCCCGCAAGTCCGCGCAGCATGCCAACGCCTGCGGCAAGCGTATCCAACGAGCCAGAAAGCGCACCGCCCACCACGGGGATCATTTGCCCGATGGCATAGCGACCGCTGCGCATGGCAAGGCTATCCGCGCGCGAGGCAAGCAGGCTTTGCGCGGACAGGCAAACCGAGAGCAGCAGCGTCAGCACACCCAGCACCGCGGTATAGGTCTTTTTGACAAACGCGGACAGATGAGAAAGGTCAACGCCCGATTCCAGCACCCCGGGCAGCGCCATTGCCATGCAGCAGCCAAACAGCGGCGGCGCAATTTTTGCGCAAACGCTGCCGCAGACCTCCAAGCCCACGGCAAGCGTGGCGTTTCCCACCGTGGCACGCGTCAGATTGCCGCCCATGATATACAAGGCGCTCATCATGGGCATCATGCCGCCCATCAGCGTGCGCAGCGTGGCAAAATACTCGACCATGGCATCCACGGCAACGTAACCCGCGCCGGCCACCGCACCGAACAAGCATAGGCGCGGCGCAAGACTTGCCCAGCCCACGCCCTGCGCCTTGCCGACCGAGCGCATCAGTCCGCAAAGCAAAATCAAGCCGCAGATGGATGCAAGCAGCGCGCTGCTCTCGCCAAGCTGCAGCCCGTAAAGCTCAAGCAGCAGCCCCAAAAGCCCCGAAAACGAGGTCAGCTGCCCAAGTGCTGTGCGCACCTCGCCCACGTCCGAGGAAAACAAGCCCTCGGGCAGGATGGCGGCAATCGCCTCGGGAATGCACTCCTCCAGCGCCACGTACTGCTCGGGCAACGTGCTGTAATCCACGCTGCCCTGCTCTGCCGATGCACAGGTGCACAGAAAAGCGGCTGCCGCCAACACCGCAAGTGCGCCCCACAACCATTTTTTCACGATAAAAGCTCCTTTGTCATGCCCAGTATTTCGCCAATCAAGGGCAGCGCCTGCAGCACCACCGCAATTTTCCCCGCGCTCTCCAGCGCAGTTGCCAATCCCGTCTCACCAAAATCGCGGCAGATCCCCGCTCCCAAGGCGCTAAGCAGCGTAATGCCCAGCCCCGAGAGCAGGATCTCGCCATACCCCGAGGGCAGGCTGTGCTCCGAAAGGCTCTCGATCATATCCACAATGGGCAGCGCGGCGCTCAGCACCATAAAAAAGATGACCACCGTGCCCGCGGCACGCACGGGCAGTACCATTTCCGCCTTGTATTGCTTGAGCACCCAAATGGCAGACAGGCACAGCATGGCGATGCCGCAAACCTTTAAGATATCCACGTCAGATGCCAAAGGTGGCAAAGATCAGCGAAAACAGCTCCCCAATCTGCTCCACCAGCATCAGCAGCACTACCACAATGCCCGAAATGGTCACCAGCATTGCCTGCTCGTCTCTGCCCGATTTCGTTAAGATCTGTGTGGCAACCGAAACCAAAAGCCCCACGCCAGCCACCTTTAAGATCAATCCAACTTCCATATTTACCAAAGTAGGATCACCGCGCCTGCGGCGCACAAGATCCATATCACTCCGTTCGTTTTTGCTCTTGCGGGCAGCTCGGCTTCCAGCTGCATGCGTTTTTCGCGCAAAAGCTCAATGTAATAGTCGCACCGCTTGATCTGCTCGTCACGAAAGCCGCCGCCAAGCCCTGCGCCAAACGCCTGCAGCACGCGATAGGTCTCGGGATCAAGATACGCCTTGACGTGCGGCAGCAAATCCTCGATCGACTCCACCTGCCCCGGGCACCTGCAATCGGCTAAAATGCTCTTATCCATCTGCCGCATGATCTGCTCGGCAGGCATGGCGTAGCAATCAATGCGCCCCTTGATAAAAAACAGCAGCGAGATCAGCGCATCGTGCACCTGCAGCCGCACGCGCTCGTAGCGCGCAGCACCAAGTGCCAAAGCCGCACCGCTGGCAAGCACCAAAAGCGCCCCCGCAAGCTTAAAGGCAAGCATCCGCGCTCTCCCAATCGGTCACGGCATACGCAAAGCCGCCCTCGCGGCGCGAAATGCCCACGTACGCGCCAAACATTTTGGCATCGTGCAAAAGGCGCAGTCCCGTGCGGCACAGCAGCTCCTCCACAGACGAGGCATGCGCCGAAGCCACCAGCGGCACGCCGCAATTCTGCACAGAGGCAAGCGCAAGCGCCTCCTGATAATCCCCGATCTCGTCACAGATCATGACCTGCGCGTTCATGGTGCGGCACGCGATCTGCACACCAAGGCAGCGCGGATACCCCACCAGCACGTCAAGGCACAAAGCCGCTCCCGTTTGTAAAAAGGGCATCTCGCCACGCGTGTCGATGACCACCACGCGCTTGGGGTCATCTCCCGAGGCAAGCGAGGTGGCAACACCGCGCAAAAGCGTTGTTTTGCCAACGCCGGGCGGCGCATAGATCAGCACGCCCTTGGTATAGCGGAATTTCTGCATGAGATTGCAGATCTCCCTGCCGCTTACCGAAAAATGCGCGGGAATGCGAATGCACAAGCCGGATACGTCGTACACCCCAATCACCTCGCCCTGCTCGCAAGCAGCCCTGCCGCACACACCAACGCGCACGCCGCCGTCCAGCGTCAAATACCCCTCTGCAATGGTAGGCGCATGCGAATACAGCGAGCCGCCGCACATGCGCGTTAAGGTCGCGGTCATCTCGGTTGCGCTCAGCACGGTGCGCAGAATAATATTGCGTCCGCCTGCCACCACGCTTGCGCACCGCCCCGCATGTAGCCTTATTTCCTCAATATGCTCGGGCAACCGCCCTGCATACAGCTCCGAGACCAACCGCTCGGGCAGCATGCGCAAAACACTCGGCGGCAGATACGTGCGCTTCTCCAACCTCTCGTCCTCTGCCCTGTTGACCATCACACTGCGCATTGCTTCACCACCTTTCACAGCAATATATGCACACTTGTCCGCAAGTATGCGCAACACGTCCGTCGGTAGGGGCTGACGTCCCCGACAGCCCGCTTTATCCGTAGGGCGTGGGCTTGCTCCCGCAGCTTGGCACAAAAAAGCCTCCCCGCTGGGGGAGGCTTTTTCGCGCGTCCTTAACCATAAAGAAAAGCCCCGTTTCCGAGGCTTTTCAAATATTTTTCAGTTTGTGGAGCAATCGTCCGCTCCGCTGTCAAGTCGGGATCTTAAAACAGTGCTTGCGCCATGCTGACGCTGCCGCCTGCCTTGCCGTTACCCGCCTGACCGTAGGTGTTTTCACCCTGCACCTTGACCGTACCGTCCTCATACAGGAACATGCTGAACTGGTAGCCCGTGGCGATATCCTTGACGCCGCCATCGATCATTTTACCCGGTGTGCCCGAGGTTGCATTGACGCTGCCCAAAGCACCGCCTGCATTACCACCGTAGCCCCAAACCGAGCCGTCCTTCTTGAGAATGAGCATGTTGCCGTGATGCAGCACCGCTTTCTCAACGCCCGTCGTCACCTTGACAGCACCGCCCGAGCCTGTGCCCTGGCCCCAGCCGTTCAAGGTTCTCCAGCCTGCATAATACAGGTCTCCTCCGGTGGTCACAAGCACCACCTGATGCTCGCCCGTAGAGATGTAATTTACGTTTGCAAGCAGCTTATGCGGCGTGTTGTATCGCTCCGCATCCGTGCCGAACTTCTGCCAGCGGTTATCGCCAAGCACGTAACAAACGTCTTTATTGTCGGTATAGAAGGTGTTTCTTCTGCCTGCTGCGATCACCTTAACGCCGCTTGCAACCACCTGGAACTTGGTGGTAGTGCCGCCCTCGTTGCTCTTGCCGAGCTGACCGTACGTGTTAGAGCCTACGCCCCACAGCACGCCCTCCTCGTCAAGCACCAGCAAGTGATCGTGTCCGACGCTGAAATCCTTGATCTTTTTGTCAAACTTGACAAGACCGACGCGATCATCGGTCGCCGTGCCGTTTCTGCCAAGCTGTCCTGCGCTGTTGTTGCCAACCGTGTAAAGCTGACCGTCCAGCGTCAGATACGCCATCATGGTTGCGTTGTTGTTATTTTCCGCATCGTTGCTATGGCAAACCTCGATCTTGGCAACGTCCGATGCCACCAGCGTGGGCACCGAGATGCTCGTATTGCCGGGAATGCCCAAAATGCCGTTTTGGTTAAAGCCCCATGCGTACAAGTCGCCCGTTTCGGTCAGATAATAGGACGAATGCGCGCTTGCGGTAATGCCGCTTTGCACGCCTGCCACAGGCATTTGATTGCCATTCGAACGGGTATTGATGACCACCGTGCCCGAGGATGACACCGTAAACTCGGCGGTATCTCCCTGCACGGTCTGCACCTCGCCAATCGTGGGCATAAACACGATGGAAGAGACGCTGTATCCCTCTTTTGCGGTTGCGCTGACCGTAAAGGTCACGGTCTTTTGTCCCGCTTCGGTTGCAAAAGCGAATTCTGTGCCTGCTGCCGAAACCGCATCACCGTTAAAGGTGACCGAGGCACGCTCTGCGTTAAAGCTGACTACCACCTTTTTCTCGGTGCTCATTTGCAGATCATCCATCGAAATGCCGAAATACTGGCACAGCATGGCAAGCACGCGATCCTCTCTGCCGCGGACAAACTTATACATGTTGTCCACCGAGGTTTGATACTGGCGCTCGGAAGCACCCCAGCGCATGCTCTGCAGCTCGACGAGCGCTTCTCTCTCTGCTACCAGCGTATCCAGCTCTGCCTCCAAAAACTCGGGCGAGAGCACCTGATCGACCACGTACGCAAATCGCGCAATGAATTCCTGCTTAAAGCCCTGATTCTTGCAAAGCCCATGCATGATCGTGCCTATTACCGTACCTGTGGAATCGATCCAGCCAAAGAAATTTGCTTTTTCGGAGGTATCTGCCCAGTGTCCTTCGGGATACATGGCAATACCCATATCCATATCCAGGAGCGTAAAGCGCCACTTGGTATCCATGCCCGAGGGATCCTCGGGATTGCGGTTCTTGAACACCTTGATATTGTTCTCGGGCCAGTCGCGTGCGTTGAAGAACAAGCGCGCAACGTACATATCCATAAAGGAATTGACGTCCAGACGGTCGGCTACGTACTGATAATGCTCATCTGCGGAGAGGTCGTGCGTGCGGATGTAATGCACGATCGCGTTGAACTCGTCGGCATCCTCCTGCGTGGACTCCATGGGAATAAAGGGAGCGTTCGAATTACCGCCCAGCACCAGCGCATCATAGTCGCTTTCGATGATGGCAACGTTTTCCTTATCCACACCGTAGTGCGACTCCACGTACTCGGGACTGTAACGCTCACGCGCGTTGTAAACGCCCCAGAACTCACCGTTGATAAACAGCAGCACGGGCACGTATGCCATGGTGTGCACGTCCATCTCGCGGCAAACTCTTTGCATGTACGCGTCACGAATAAAGGAATCCATGCAGTCGTTACCCGAGTTACGCAGCAAGAGTCTGGAAAAATCGGTAATGGCGTATCCCTGCTCGTCACGGGCGTAACCCTCGAACAGATCGTAATTCAGATCCCCGTCCGTACCCACGGCGGTGTTGTTTGCGCTCTTGTAATACACGCGCATGGACTTCATGGGCCAGCCGGACGAGCCGTGGCCGCTGATGGCAAGCTCCACGTAAGAAGAGCCGTGGCGCTGACCGTCTGCAGAGAATACCTCCAGCATACCGGTCTGACGCTGATTGGGGCCGCCGCCTGCACTGCTATAGTTGGTATAGAAGCCTTGGCTGCCATAGATCAGACTTTTATCCATAGACAGCGACATCATGGTCACGCCGTAGTCGTAAAAGGTTTCGGAGATAAAATACGTATTGGTAAATACGTCGGTTGCGTTAAATCCGTCGGTTGCGAACGCCTTGATGACGTAGCCGCCGGGCAACGTGCTGCTGCTTGCGCCAAAGCCGTGAGGGGTAGCGCTGCTAATAGTGCCGCCGATCGGCATATTCGAGCTATCTGCCAGGGGGATCGAGGAGGTATATTCCTTGCCGTGCGTTCTGGGGTCTGTGCCGTCGGTGGTATAGTAGATCTTATACCCTTCCTTGGCGCTCAGCTCCAGCCAAAAGCCTGCTTTGTAAATGCCTGCGTCCGCAGAGAACAACACCTCGTTGACGCGCGAGCCGATCACGCTATTCGCGCCTGCGCTGCTCTTGGGGCAAACCAGCTCAAGCTGCGCGGTGGTGGATTCGTAGAGATTGACCTTATGGAAGCCGCTGTAATGCTGCAGCGCGGTACGCACTGCCACCTTGCTCTTGGACATGTTATCCACGGCGTAATGGCTGTCATAGCCAAGCTCTGCCGCTACGAAATACGAAACCGTACCGTTGATGTTCTCAACAGCGGTGTCTTTGCCTACGTCCTGTCCTGCAGGCGCAAGAGAGAGCTGAATGTCCTTGTTGTCAAGAATGACCGCCCACTCGGCGTCATAGGACTCAATTGCCAGCACGGCAAACGATTCATCGTACGCTTCGCCGTTGTTTTCACGTGCAGCCTGCATGCGGATCAGATAATAGCCGCCGGGTGCAATGCTTGCATCCTTGGAAAAGACGAACTGCCTGTAATCGTCGCCCGTATCCTCGCGGTAGTAAAGCGCAGCGCTTTGCAAGGAAACGGACTCGGTGCCCACGTTATAAAGCTGGATAAAGCCATGCCCCACAGCGGCATCCTTGTTCTGACCCGTGCCGTAAACGGCAGAGATCAGCACGTCCTTGAAATTCTTGGCAACTTCATAGGTAGGATCGTCGGGGCGCAAAAGCTCATCCCCCGTAGTTTGCTCCTCGTTACCACCGGGCGTTGTTCCCTGCTCGGGCGCAGTGGTATCCTCACCCGGATCCGAGGTACCGTCCTCTGTGGTAGTGCCGTCGGATGGCGTGCCGGGCTGACAGGCGGCAAACGCGCCCATCAAAAATATCAAAATCAAGAATAGTGAAAGTGCGGCTTTGAAAGATATTCTGTGTTTCATGGATATCCTCCCTGTAAAACGAATTTATATCATAAAAGTCATCGTCATCATTTTGTCGGTCTTTTATTATATCATATATTTGTAAAATTGTAAATAGCTTGCCGCACCGAAATTGTAAATAATGCCGCACAACGAACGAAATGTTATATTTGTCACATCAACTGCATACAGAAAGGCTGCCCGCTGATCGGGCAGCCCAAGTGTGCAGTTATTTATGATTCTTCACCATTTCACAAAGCTCTTGGAGCATTTGTGCAAGCGGCCGGGAAGTCAGCGAAACCGATACATCCGCCGAGGAATTATACGATTCAACCGACCCTCTGAAATACTGTACTGCAGCCCCCTGCTCATCCATCATACCGATCAGGTAAACGCTGCCGAAATTCATTGTTTTGGTATCCAGCACAAGCTGCAGCATGGTGGCATCCTTCTCAGAGCGACACTCCTTTACCTGAATACGGCTTCTGATAAGACCGTCGGACTCCTGTGCCATTGCCTCCAGCACGTACCCAATGAACGCTGCGTCACCAATGCCCTTGGGCACCATCAGTGCACAAGAATCGGCAGTGACGTAAGATTGATAGCTCTCTTGCTCCTCGTTCATCTTGGGATAGGGTAAAATACCGTAATATCCACGCATGTTGCTCAGCTGCATTGCATCCTGCAGCGTAGTGGCATAAAGCATAGAGTTACCTTTATCAAAGACCTCTGCGGCTATATCGGGCTGCTTGGATGTTTCATACTCTCGAAAATGCAGTGTGCCGTTACCGCTGACTAATTTGTAAAAATTCGCATAGGCTTCGGACATTTGCTCGGTCAACTCAAGCGTCATACTCGGCATGTTCTGATCGTTCTTGCTGACCAGCATCACGTCTGCGCCGCATTCAAACGCATTTGCATCCATGTGCGTAAAAATCATGCCGTAGCGGTCGTCATAGGTCTTTTCGGCATCCCCGTCAAGATCTACGTACATATTTTCGACAAATGCGTACATCTTGGAGAGGGTCCATCCGCCCACTTCAACGTAATCATACAGATCATAGCCCATTTCCTCGACCATAGGCGCGTTGAACACAATCAACGCGGTAGCCAGATCGGAGGACGGCACCATTTCTCCCGTAATCATAGGCAAGTAGTTACCAAAGCCCAAGCCCTCGCTGATATTGGCATCCCAATGGGAGCTGCTCAAGTCCAGATAAGGCAAGCTTCTCATATCGGTCAATCCACCGTACATGGTTAAATCGACGCCCACCGAGGTCATGTTTGCTATCACTGCATCGTAATCCGATGATCCCGCTTGAACAGCATTGCCTACCTCCGTGATCACCCACTCGGAAGAGAGATACTTGCTTGATACCATAACGCCGTATTTTTCCTCTACAAGCAAACTCCGCTCATATATCACCTCGGATATAAAATCACCGTTCATGCCGAGATCCTGCATCGAATCCCCCAGGATGGTAAAGACTTTTCCACGGTACAAATCGGTGTCAAGCTCTACCTGCGGTCCCACGGTTTCAATCTCCACGTAGGGTTCATCCCACAAAATATCCGACGAGGTTGGATACTCTTCAGGCGGCAGATGGATGTCACCGCCAACGTCACCGCTGCCAAACAGCTCGCCCACAAGTCCGCCAAACTGCACGTCACAAGCGACAAAGCAGCAAAGCAGCACAAGGCACAACAGCGCGACGAATATTCTTTTTTTCATATTTCGTCCTCCTTTCGGGGTCCCTGTATACATTTTAGCACATTTTGGCGCATTTGTAAAGTGCTTGTCATTCCCCTCTACCTATATAGACGACAAAAATGCAAAAAAGTTCCGCGAAAATCGAAAAATTTTCGCGGAACTCAAAATTTTATTGTTTAATCATCAATAATCGTAGCCGTAAGCCTCGTAGATTTCCTTGAGAAGCTTCTTGGTCTGCTTTTCATCCTTGGTGATGTTCTTGATGATAGAGGGGCTCTTGCTGTTGAGCGAGGTCTGAACGATGCTCGAGCAAGCCAGTGCCTTGTGGTGGAAGTGGGTGTAACCAAAGTCAAATACCTTGTGACGGATGATGATATCAACCATCTCTGCGGACTCGGGGTCACGTGCGGTCTTGGACTTTGCTACCTTCTCGTACAGGGTCTCGGT
>JAZRDG010000145.1:0-6722 GCA_045660125.1 Eubacteriales bacterium
GCGGTCCGCGAGGTGGTGCGCTTTGGCTTTGTTGCGCTGAAATTGCACCGCATCGAGGCAAGGTACATCAAGGGCAACGACCGCTCTGTGCGCGTCATGGAGCGCCTTGGCATGCAATTTGAGGGCGAGCGCCGCGAGGCAATGCTGATCAAGGGCGCGTATCGCACCGTGGGGACGTATGCGATCTTAGCAGGTGAGTATCAAAGAAAACAATGAGTTTTAGGGGCGGTCATGCATTTCGGCAAGGTCGAAATATGTGATCGCCCGACGCAACCTTGTAGGGACAGGCGTCCTCGACTGTCCGCAAAAAGTGGAGTGACATCCGCCTGCAGCGGGTGATTTCGTAGGGCGGTGGCTTGCTGCCGCCGTTACGATCATTGGTGAACGCTCCCTGCAGCGCGTTTTCTTGGTGTTTTCTTCAAAGTAACAGCCCGCGCTCGTAAAGTAACAGTCCAAAACGTGACTTTTGACACCGAAATATGTTAAAATGACAGACACAGAGAAAGGAGGCGTTACGATGGAATTCTCGGAAAAGCTCAAACAACTACGCAAGCAAAAAGGCATCTCGCAAACCAAGCTTGCTGCCGATATTCATATCAGCCGCTCCGCCGTTGCCAAATGGGAGAACGGACTCGGCATGCCAAGTGACGAATCTTTACAAATGCTTGCCGATTATTTTGGCGTGGCGGTAGAGGAGTTGAATGCGCAATCGGGGGGGATTCGGGAGAACGGGATTCTCGATACTGCTGTGGTACGACCGATTGTCAAAATGAAAAAGTCTTGGTTAACGGTGCTGATCATCGTGCTGTGCGTTGCCGGAGCCTTGGCTTTGGCATTTGCTGCCATGGTTCTCGTGATAATTGTGACTCTGACAATAATTGGCAATGCTCCCGTGCAATCACTCCCTGCGTTGCCGGCGCTGCCAGGTTAATTAGTAAGTATAGATGCCCGCCGCGCTCGCGGCGGGCTTTGTTTTTGTGGGGGTTACATTGAAGAATTTGTCTCCGTTCTTTTTGGCACTGTGGGCGCAAAGAAGAACATATTTCGCTGCGCGAAATTAAACGCCGTACAATGCTGCGCGTCGGTTAAGTTTTGGATGCTGGACTTCGCAGAAGTCCAGCATCAGGGTGGCGTCAGCAACACTTGCAAGTACAACGACATTCACACGCCACCATGCCTTTCTGAAAAAGGCGGGCGAAAACTTTTCATGAGTTGTTGGTGCTGACGGGAAAATGCAATTTTGCCTTCTAAAACTTGCAAAAACTCTTGACACAAAAGCGTTATGGGTGTATAATTAAGATTGGTGTTTTATGAAATTTTCCAAATATAACAACAGGCAGGATATATTGATATGAAAAGAGACATTCTGAGAATTCTTGAAGAAAATATGCAAGGATTCTCCAAGGGTCAAAAGCTGATCGCAAAGTTCATTTTGCAGGAATACGACAAGGCAGCCTACATGACCGCCTCCAAATTGGGTCAGGCAGTGGGCGTTTCCGAGTCCACGGTGGTGCGCTTTGTCATCGAGCTTGGCTACGAGGGCTACCCCGAATTTCAAAAATCGCTGCAGGAGCTGATCCGCACCAAGCTGACCTCCTTCCAGCGTATCGAGGTGACCAATAATCTGATCGGTAAGGGCGACGTGCTTTCCAAGGTGCTGGACTCTGATGCCGAGAAGATCCGCAAGACCCTGGAGGGCATTGACCGCGCGGCGTTTGACGGCGCGGTGAACAGCATTGTAAACGCAAAGAATATCTATATTCTGGGCGTGCGTTCCTCGTCCTCGCTGGCGGCATTCCTTGACCATAGCCTGCGCATGATCTTTGATAACGTGCGCCTGGTACAGACTGCTTCGGGTGCAGAGGTATTTGAGCAGATGCTCAGCGTGGGAGAGGGTGACGTGGTCATCGCCATCAGCTTCCCCAGATACTCCAAGAGAATCATCAAGGCAACCGAGTACGCGCACAAGAGCGGCGCGGATATCGTGTGCCTGACCGATAGCGTGGAATCTCCGCTTGCCGCAAGTGCCGACCAGCTGCTGGTGGCGCAGAGCGACATGGCTTCCTTCGTGGATTCGCTGGTAGCCCCCCTGAGCGTGATCAACGCGCTTGTCGTTGCCGTTGCCCGCGTATGCCAGGAGCAGGTGACCGAGAGATTGCGCCATCTTGAGGTGCTGTGGGACGAATACGACATTTACGATAAGACCCAGCAATGAGTATGGAATATACCGATTTTTCTCCTCTGCGTGTCGCCGTTGTGGGCGGCGGTGCAGCGGGCATGATGGCGGCTATCGCGGCTGCCAATATGGGAGCGGAGGTCGTGCTGTTTGAGCGCAACGATCGCCTTGGCAAAAAGCTGCGCATTACGGGTAAGGGCAGATGCAACGTGACCAACGATTGCGACAGAGACGCATTCCTTGCCAACGTGCCCACCAATCCGCGCTTTTTGTACAGCGCACTTGCCGCCTTTACCACGGCGGATACCAAGGCGTTTTTCGAGAATCTGGGCGTGCCGCTCAAGACCGAGCGCGGCAATCGCGTCTTTCCCGTGTCGGATAAGGCGATCGATATCGTTGTCGCACTCAAGGACGCCGTGCGTGACGCGGGCGTTAAGGTCATCAACGAGCGCGTGACCTCTCTGCTCTTGCGCGACGGTGCGGTTTACGGCGTGTATACCGCGCGTCCTTACGATTTTGACCGCGTGATCATTTGCACGGGCGGTAAATCCTATCCGCTGACAGGCTCGGACGGTGACGGCTACAAGCTGGCTGCGCAAGCAGGGCACTCTGTCACAAGGCTGCTGCCTTCTCTTGTGCCCATTACCTGTAAGGGCAACGACCATCGCGCCATGCAGGGGCTTTCCTTGCGCAACGTGGGTCTTTGCATCAAGGATAACGCCACGGGCAAGGCTGTGTATCGTGATTTTGGCGAGATGATGTTCACGCACTTTGGCTTGACCGGTCCCATGATCCTGAGCGCATCGGCGCATCTGCCCGATATCGCGCCCGACAAATATACCGCATATATTGATCTCAAGCCCGCGCTGGACGAAAAAACGCTGGACGCGCGCTTGCTTTCCGATTTTGCCAAGTATCAGAATAAAGACTTTGCCAACAGCCTTGGCGATCTCTTGCCGCAGAAAATGATTGACGTGGTTGTGGCGCGTTCGGGTATCGATCCGCACAAAAAGGTCAATTCTATTACTGCACAGGAGCGCCGCGAGCTGGTCTCGCTGCTCAAGGGCTTTGCAATCTCGCTGCAGGGCTTCCGACCCATTGACGAAGCCATCGTTACCAAGGGCGGCGTCAACGTAAGTGAGGTCAAGCCTGCCAGCATGGAGTCTCGCCTTGTATCGGGACTTTACTTTGCAGGCGAGGTGCTGGACGTGGATGCTTACACGGGCGGCTTTAATTTGCAGATCGCCTTCTCCACGGGACACTTGGCAGGCGAGAGTGCTGCGACCGACTAAAACGAAAAAGGAGTTTTTGCTATGATTCAGATTGCTATAGACGGACCCGGCGGTGCCGGTAAGACGACACTTTCCAAGGCAATTGCCAAAAAGCTTGGCATTGTGTACGTGGATACGGGCGCGATGTACCGCACCGTAGGACTTTACGTGCGCGATCACGGCTTTTCCTATGAGGATACCGCTGCCGTTATCTCTCTTTTGCCCGAGATCAAGATCGAGGTCAAGTTTGAGGACGGCGTGCAGAATATTTATCTCAACGGCGTCAACCCCGGTGACCGCATCCGCGAGCCCGAGATTTCCATGTATGCCTCCGGCGTTTCCAAGATTCCCGAGGTCAGAGCATTCCTGCTGGAGACCCAGAAGGAGATCGCACGCAAGAACAGCGTGATCATGGACGGTCGCGATATCGGCACGGTCATTCTGCCCGATGCGGATCTCAAGCTGTTTATGACCGCTTCTCCCGAGACCCGTGCAAAGCGCCGTTATATCGAGCTGTTGGAAAAGGGTCAGCAGGTGACCTTTGAGCAGGTCATGGAGGAAATGGTGGCGCGTGACGCACAGGATGCAGGCAGAGAGATCGCTCCCGCGATTCCCGCCGACGATGCCATTATGTACGACAATTCGGGTCTGACCTTTGAGGAAAGCCTGGATGCTTTGCTTGCGTTTATCAAGGAAAAGCTTGGCGACAAGCTGAATGATCTGTAAGCTGTATGAAGAGCGGATTTTACAGAGTGTTTCAGGGCACGCTGCGCTATCCCTTTATGTGGCTTTTGCGCGTACGCGTGCACGGAGCCCAAAACGAGCCGCCCGAGAGTGACGGCCCGTACATCATCTGCGGTAACCATACCGTGTTTTCCGATCCTATCTTTTTGTGCGCTGCCATGCGCAAGCAGCAGCCGCACTTTATGGCGAAAAAGGAGCTTTTCAAGATCCCGTTCTTGGGCTGGCTGATCCGCGGCTTGGGTGCGTTTCCCGTTGACCGCAAGGCAGGCGACGTGTCTGCCATCAAAAGGAGCATTGCGCTGCTTGAGCAGGGCAAGTGCGTGGGTATTTTTCCGCAGGGACACCGCTTTGTGGGCGTCAATCCAAGAGAGACCGAGATCCGTCACGGCATCGGTATGATCGCCGCGCGCACGCACGCGACTATCCTGCCGTGCTATCTGTGCATGCCCTACTATAAGTATAAGCTGGGTCGCCGCATGGATATCGTGATCGGTAAGCCCATGACCTACGAGGAATACAGCGCAGGGCTTTCGGGCAAGGCGGAGTACGTCGCCATTACCGAAAAGGTGTTTGACCGCATCTGCACCTTGGGCGAGCAGTTCATGCACGGGGAAGGGAACGGACAATGAAGCGAGAGGTAACGGTTGCAAAGCACGCAGGCTTTTGCTTTGGCGTGGGCAGAGCGGCTGACGCCGTGGAGCGCGAGATTGCAAATCACGCACCCGGCACGCGCATCTTTACGCTGGGAAAGCTGATCCATAACGATACCTACGTCTCTCGCCTTGCAGCACAGGGCGTGTGCGTGGCAAGCGAGCAGGATATCGAGCAGCTGTGTGCCCGGGCGTGTGCGGATGCACCCGTCAAGGTGTTCGTGCGCGCACACGGTATGACAGCGCAGACCGAGGCGTTGCTTGTTTCTTGTGCAAAGAAAAATCCGCACTTTTCCTTTGTGGATTGCACCTGCTCGTTCGTGCGTAAGATCCACGATATCGTGGCACAGCACAATTCTCCCGAGCACGTTTTGTTCGTACTGGGAGCGGCAGATCACCCCGAGGTGGTGGGCTTTCTTTCGCGTTTTGAAGGCGAAAAGGTGGTTTTTTCGGACGCTGATGAGCTTGAGCGTCTCCTGACCCCCGAAAAGTGGCAAAACGTATGTGCAAAATTACCAATTGTGGTTGCCCAAACCACGCAGAAATTGGGCGAGTGGATAAAAACGAAAGAATTTATCAAAAAACTATATACAAATCCGATAATTTTTGATACAATATGTAGTATCACGGAAATTCGCCAGAAAGAGGTTGCAAGCCTTGCGGGCGCGTGTGATTGCATGATTGTAATAGGAAGTCGGAGCAGTTCAAATTCGACAAAACTGTACCATATCAGCAAGAGCGCATGTCCGAATACTTACTTGGTAGAAGATGCTGCACAGCTTTCTGCGTATGGTCCGTTTACTCACCAAAGGGTGGGGATCGCGGCAGGTGCCTCAACACCGCGCGATATAATTGAGGAGGTAGAAAAAACCATGAGCGAAGTTATTGAAAACTTTGAAGAGCTGTTGGAATCATCACTCAAAACTTTAAATACAGGAGATGTCGTTACCGGAACCGTTGAATACGTTACCGATGCAGAGATCCAGTTGGACCTCGGCGCAGGCGTTACGGGTTACATCAAGGCCGAGCAAGTTGATGATTCTCCCGAAAAGTTGACTGACAGATTCCACAGAGGTGACAAGGTAGATGCCTTTGTCATTCGTGTCAGCGACATCGAGGGAGTTGCTGAACTTTCCAAGAAGCGCGTTGATTCTGACAAGAACTGGTACAGAATCGTCGCAGCAAAGGACTCCGAGGAAGTGCTGGAGGGCACTGTTGTCGAAGTCGTTAAGGGTGGCGTCATCGTTTCCGTTGACAGCAACCGCGTGTTCGTACACGCATCTCAGACCGGCGTTCCCAAGGAAGGCGATCTGAACGTTCTGCTTAACACCACGGTTAAGCTGAGAATCATCGAGATCCGTGAGGGCAAGAAGGCTAAGGGCTCCATCCGTCTGGTACAGAGAGATGAGCGCAAGGCTCGCGAGGAAGCTTTCTGGAACGAGATCGAGGAAGGCAAGACCTACACCGGTACCGTTAAGAGCATGACCTCTTACGGCGCATTTATTGACCTGGGCGGCGTTGACGGTATGGTTCACGCATCCGAGCTGTCCTGGAAGAGAATCAAGTCTCCCGCTGACGTTGTTGCTATTGGCGATACTCTGACTGTATTCGTTAAGAGCTTCGACAAGGAGAAGAAGAGAATTTCTCTGGGTTACAAGACCGCTGAGACCAATCCTTGGTACGTGTTCACCCACACCTATGCTGAGGGTGACGTAGCATCCGTTAAGATCGTTAGCATGATGCCCTTCGGTGCATTTGCAGAGATCGTTGACGGTGTAGACGGTCTGATCCACATTTCTCAGATCGCTATGACCAAGATCGCTAAGCCCGCTGACGTGCTTGAGATCGGCCAGATCGTTGACGCTAAGATCGTTGGCATTG
>JAZRDG010000146.1:0-2906 GCA_045660125.1 Eubacteriales bacterium
CCCTTCCCCAAAGGGGACGGCTTTTTTCGCGCGTCCATCTTGTTGCGGTCTCCCAAAACTCTCAAAACCCTTTTTATTCCGATCTTATGCATAAAAATCTCCAAAGCAGGGGAAAATAGCAATAACGAAAATAAGGGGGGAACGGTTATGTTTGACAGAAGATTTTTGATGCTGGCGGTAGGCGGTATTGCCTTGGCTGTGGTGGCGGTGGTGGCTGCAGGCTTGATGGTGCGCAAGCAGACCAATAAGCTGCGCGCCAATATGCGCTCGGTCAGCCACGGGATTTACAAATTCGGCACGGCGTTGCAGCTGCTTTCGGGCGTCGATTCCGAGGACGATTGCGAGCGGTGCGTGACGTGCTAAAGCAAATATAGGGGAGGCTGTCAGCCTCCCCTATATATTTTTGTGAAAATTTTATTCGCCTTGGATGACGATCTCGCCCTGCGCCTGATCGATATCCCGAATGATCTCGCCCACGGCGGGCACGGTGATCTTGCCGCTCAGCGGGTTTTTGATACTGATCACGGGCGTGGTCAGCGTTGCCATCACCTCACTGCGCTCAAACGCAAGGTCGCCCTCGTGCATTTCGCAATCGATCAGTCGAAGCCCCTCGCAGTAGCAAAGCGGCTGCGTGCCAATGATGGTGCAGTTTTCAAAGGTGATGTTCTTGGCGTACCACGCAAGGTACTCGCCCTTGACGCGGCAGTTGCGTACGATGACGTTCTCGGCATGCCAGAACGCGTCCTTGGTGTCAAGGTCACAGCTCTCAAACACCGCATTTTTAACGTACTGGAAGGAGTATTTGCCCTTGAAGGTCATGTTCTCAAAGCGCAGATTTTCACCGCGGAGCATGAAATACTCACCCTCGGCAGTCACGTTTTGCATTTGCACGTCGGTACTCATCCAGCCAAACTCGGCAGAGCGGATGGTGGAGTCCGAAATATGTACGTCGCGGCACTCGCGCAACGCCTTGATGCCGTGCAGAGCGGTGTTGGCAACGTCAATGCCGTCCGAATACCACAGCGCGGCGCGGCAGGTCTCCTTTAATTCGCATTCATTGATCTGCAAGCCGTGCACGTGCCAGAAGGGGTAGCGCAGATCAAACTCGCACTCACGAACGCGCACGTTGGCACATTCCTTGAAGGCACTTTCGCCGTCAGCAGGGCCTGCAAAGGTGCAATCGTGCACAAAAATCTCATTTTCGCCGTAAAAGGCTCTCTCTTGGTCGTAATTCTGGTGGGAAAACTCTTTCATATAACCTTACTTGACAAAATGCCATACCTGCATCTCGCTCTCGCCGCGGTTGGCAAAAGCGTAATACGGGATGAGCACCGCGTCTACTTTCTCTTGATTCTGTGTTTTTTGGCGATACAGCGGCGCGTCGGGCTCACGCACGGTACGATAAGCGCGAACGGTCAGCTGCGGTACGCCCAGCTGCTTGTGTCTGCCGTATCTGAAGCGCGCGCGGCTGTCCAGGCAAATATCGCGCAAGAGCTCGCCGTTGTCCGCGCCCTCCATGCAATAAATGACAGGGCCTCGTTGCACGGCATAACGGCCTGCGTTGAATACCACCTCGGGGCGCGCCTCGATAAAGATGGGCTTCATGGTGAAATCAAAGGTCAGCTCCTCGCCGTCCTTTACGTCAAAGTATGCATATCCCTTGACAGTCTCGCCCTTGTATCCGTCAAACCAACCCGGGATGCGCACCGCAATGCGCGCGTCGCCGCCCGACAGGCGGATCTTGACCTTGCCGTTCTCGGGGTAGCGCGTGGTCTGCTCCAGCACCAGCATCTTGCCGTCGCGTGCAATGGTGGTCAGGCTCTGCATGAACTGGTGCACGTAGATGACCTCGCCATCCTCGGAGTACAGCATGTTGGCAATCGAGGGGATAAAGCGCACGATGTTGGGCGGGCAGCAGGAGCAGGCAAATACCTCGCTACGCTGCATGGGAGGCAGATTGACGCTGCGGTGAGATACGCTGACGTCACGCTTGTGCATGCGGGGCATGATCTCCAAGGGGTTTTGGTAGAAAAAGCTCTTGCCGTCCAAGGAAAGTGCGGACAAAAAGCCGTTGTAGATGACGCGCTCAACCACGTCGGAATACTTGGCGTTCGCGCCAAAGCGCAGCATTCTGTTGGCAAACAGCGCAAGCGCAAGTGCCGCGCAGGATTCGGTGTACGAGATCAGGTTGGGCAGGTCGTAGTCCACCGTGAAGGCTTCGCCCGCACCGCTCGATCCTATGCCGCCCGTGATATACATGCGGCGGTTTGCCACGTTGTCAAACAGCGCCTCGCAAGCCGCCTGCAGCTCTGCGTCACCCGTGTGCAACGCCACGTCTGCCATGCCGCAGTACAGGTACATAGCGCGCACGGCGTGTCCTTCGGCAGTCTTTTGCTCGCGCACGGGCAGATGGCTTTGCGAATAACTGGCATCCATCCAATCGGGAATGTGAATTTCGTCATGTCCGCGCGTGTCCACAAAATGCTTGGCAAGGTTTAAGTAGCGCACCTCGCCCGTGCATTCGTACAATCTCACCAGCGCAAGCTCGATCTCCTCGTGACCCGGTGTCATGAAGGGGGTGTCGGCATCCGTGACGAATCTCTTTTCTATGTAGTCGGCATAGCGGCACATGCAGGTAAGGAACTTGTCCTTGCCTGTTGCCTGATAGTATGCAACAGCCGCTTCCATGAGGTGTCCTGCGCAGTAAAGCTCGTGCCAGTCCCTGTTGGAAAAGCGGTGCGCGGGGTCGATGACGGTAAAGAAGATATTGAAATAGCCGTCGGGCTGCTGATTTTTCTCAATTTGTCCCACAAGTGCGTCAATCTTTTTCTCCAGCCTCTCGTCGGGCTTGACGGCAAGCTGGTAAGCCGCACCCTCCATCCACTTTGCCACGTCGCTGTCCCAGA
>JAZRDG010000147.1:0-6377 GCA_045660125.1 Eubacteriales bacterium
GCAATTTTTCGTAGGGCGGGGGCTTGCTGCCGCCTATGAAGTAGAAAAAACGCTCGAAGGAGCGTTTTTTCTGTATTTTATTGTAACGGGCGGGCACTGGTCGCCCCTACTACTGTTGATAAATTTATTCCTTATAACAAAAGGGTAAAGCTGTAGGGGCGATCAGTGATCGCCCGCCCCGTAGGGCTCTGCCTTGCTCCCGTCGTACCGTAGAAACGCAAAAACAAAACGGGCTGACGCAAAAGCGTCAGCCCGTTATTTTGTAGGGACCGGCGTCCTCGACGGTCCGAATTTGTAGGGACCGGCGTTCTCGACGGTCCGAAATTAGTCGGTGGTGTAGTTATCGAAGTAACCCTGAATGAATACGATAGGCGTACCCTTGTCACCCGAGCCGGAGGTCAGGTCACAAAGCGAGCCGATCAGGTCGGTCAGTCTTCTGGGGGTAGTGCCCTCGGAAGCCATCTGTCCTACCAGGTTGCCGTCCTTTTCAGTGATCTTCTGCTTGATCGCCTCCTTGAGCTCGTCGCCGGACAGGGCAGAGAACTCGTTGTCAGCCAGGTACTTGAGCTTGAGCTCGTTGGGCGTACCCTCCAAGCCCTTGGTGTATGCAGGCGCAACGACCGGGTCAGCCAGCTCCCAGATCTTACCTACGGGATCCTTGAACGCGCCGTCACCGTAAACCATGACCTCCATGAGCTTGCCGGTTGCATCGTACAGCTTCTTCTGGATCGAGTCAACCACAGCCTGGCAATCTCTGGGGAACAGCTTTACCTGATCCTCGGTTGCCTTGTTGGAGCCCAGCAGACCGTAATGCTCGTTGTAGCCGCTGCCGTTTACGCTCTGGTTGAGAATATCGTCAAGACCCAGCGCAACCGTAGCGCCTGCAGCCTTGAGCATGCGCTTGGTGCGTGCTCTGGTGTGGATGTCGCAGCAAAGCACGGTCTTGGTGTAGTCAAGGATCGCCTTGGGGTTGTTAGCAAAAATGATTTCGCAGTCAGCGCCCGACTCGCGGATCAGCTGTTCGTAGTATTCTACGTAGTCCACGCCGGTAAAGGTGTGCTTTTCATAGCCGAAAAGCTCGCGGTACTGCGCAAGAGTCAGCACGTCGCGGTAAGGATCAACGCCCTTTTCGTCCATCATTTCCACGCTGATCAGGTGGTTACCAACCTCGTCGGAGGGGTAGGAAAGCATCAGCACGATCTTATCTGCACCCTTAGCAATACCGCGCAGGCAGATTGCAAAGCGGTTACGGCTGAGAATGGGGAAGATTACGCCAACCGTGCCGCCGCCAAGCTTTTGGCGAACGTCGGTGGCAATGTCGTCAACAGACGCATAGTTGCCCTGTGCTCTTGCGACAACGGCCTCGGTCATAGCCACGATATCTCTGTCGTGGAATGCAAAGCCTGCGTCAGCAGAAGCGTCAAGAATGCAAGAGGTAACGATTTCTGTGATGTCATCACCCTGACGGATGATGGGCGCGCGAACGCCGCGCGAAATGGTGCCGATCATGCGACTCATAGTTTATTTCTCCTTTACAAGTGCCGTTTGCGCCCGAAATCGGCGTTTGCGGCAGTGTACAAATTTAACCACAGTATATTATAACACTATTTTTGCAGTAATGCAATATTTTTTGCAAAAAAATACGATATTTTTGCAAAAAATCAGCCCGAAGCATGCGCTTCGGGCTGGGTGGTTACTTTTTGGTCTTGTAATGCGAGAGCTGCGCTCTTTCTTCTTTTTTCAGCTTTTCGGTGATCGCCATGTTTTCGATCATCAGCTTGACAATGCGCTCCATGGTGGAGTTTTCGGAGTAATCGGCAACGCAAACGTAATTGATGCGGTCGTCGTCAACAAGCGGCTTGACCGTGTCGCCCTTGCCCTCGGGATATACCGCGATCGATTTACCGCCGCGCTCCTTGACCATCTTCATGCAGGGAATATCGGTCATACCGTCGCCTACGTAGATCATGTTCTGATACGCAATGCGGCGCAGGCTCTCGTCCTGCTCGCGGTTGAGGTTGTAGTCGTCGGTCAGGTCGAGAATACCCTTGGAAATGCGGTAGATATACTGGGTCTTGAGCGTGTAGTTGATGGCGTGCGCGGGCCATACCGCCTCACCGTTCCGGTCATAGACGTATCTGCAGGCAAATACCTTTTTGAAATATTTCGCAATAGGCGTACCCTCTATGATCTCATACGTACCCGACGAGATGATATAGTGCTCAATGTTAACGCCAAGAGACTTACCAAAGGCGTTGATGCGGTCAAACCAGGTTGCCACACCGCTAAACAGCTCAACGTTCTCGCCGCATGCGCGCAAATAATCCTCGGTCAGGGGAATGTTCTTTTCCTTGCATTTTTGAATCATGACCAGCATGTATGCAAGAATCTTTTCCATTTCGTAGAGCTTGGTCAGGCGTCCTGCCTCGCCCCAAAATTCATCGGGGGTCATGTCAAGATTTTTGATGAATGCATATTCCTGCATGTCGGTCGTGCAAAGTGTTTTATCAAAATCGTAAAGAATACCAATCGTAGTTTTGCTCATGTGTGCCTCCTTCTTTGCAGTATGAGGTAGATCTATATAAAATAAGAATTGTGCGGGAGATATATTCTATCATACTATTTGCGATAAATCAAGAGCAAAACCGATTTTTCTACAAAAGTTACAAAAAAGATGCCGTGTCCGATCGGACACGGCAAAGGGGGGTCAATAAAGCTTATACTTGAGCCGCAGATTATCCGCGATCATGGCAATAAACTCCGAATTGGTGGGCTTTCCGCGGTTGTTTTGGATCGTATATCCAAAATAACTGTTGAGCGTATCCACGTCGCCGCGATCCCACGCGACCTCGATGGCGTGACGGATGGCGCGCTCCACGCGGCTGGTCGTGGTCTGGTATTTCTTTGCCACGCTGGGGTAGAGCACCTTGGTGACCGAGTTGATGATATCCGAGTCGTTGACGGTCAGCAAAATCGCGGTGCGCAAATACTGATAGCCCTTGATGTGCGCGGGCACGCCGATCTGGTGGATGATCTTGGTCACCTGGGTTTCAATATCGGGCGTGCGGTCATCGCCCTCGCTGCGCTGCGCGGATGCGGCAGGGGATTGCGCGGGCGCTCTGCCGCTGCCAAGGTCACGCAGATGATCGGAAAGGCTGATGGGGTTGACCGGCTTGATCAAGCACAGCGAAGCACCCGCGCCCATTGCTTGAATAAACAAATTCTGATTGGAAACGGGTGAGGTGATAATGAATGCGGGCGTGCGGTCGGGCGAGAGATCCAGCTGCTTGCAGCTGCGAATGACGCCAATGCCGTCCAGCTTGGAAAGCCAAACGTCGATCAGCGCCACGTCGGGATGGTAGCGGTTGATCTTGGCAAGCGCCTCCTCCCCGTTGGAAGCCTCTTCAATATAGCGGTAGCCCAGGCGCGAAAGCCCCTCGCGGAGCGTGGCGCGCGAAGCGGAGTTTTCATCGGCGATCAGTATTTTGGTGGATGTATCCATGACTTTATGTGTCCTCCTGTAATTTCCTTTTATGCACATATTTTACCATAAATTGGAAATAATTGCAAGACGAAATCGCACCGAAATTATACCAAACTTTTGCCGCAAGAATTGTAAATAATTACCAAATTGTATAATCGGTTTCCAATATAGCGAAAAATATTAGGAATTGTTGTCGGGAAATAAGCACGCGTGCGAGGGTGATTTTGTCTTTTGCCAAAAAAGAGCCGAGTCTGTTCGACTCGGCTCGCTGTATTATTTGTGCATTTCCTTTTCCACCGCTGCGATTCTTTCGGAGAGCGGGGGATGGCTGTATTCCAGCACGACGTTGATGCGGGAGGGGGCGAGGTGGACAAAATTTTCCTTTGCCAGCTTTTTGAGTGCGGTGATCATGGCAGGACCGTAGCCCTCGGAAACCGCCTGCTTGTCGGCGCGGTATTCGGCGCGGCGGCTGTAGGCATTGGTCAGCATGCCTGTCAGCGGTTGCACCAGTCTGATGCCGATCGAGAGAACGAGGTAGGCAAAGCCGTAGTTGGTTGCCGCAAAGCCAAAGGCGGTACAGAACGCGGGATTGGAGACGACCACCCAGACCATGACGCTCATCAAAAGCAGGTTGCCAAGGTTCATGATCTGCATCTTGGGCACGTCCTTATGTAATCCGTGACCCAGCTCGTGCGCGAATACTGCGCAGATCTCATCGGGGGTCATGGCGTTGACCAGGTTATCGTAAAGCACGATGGTCTTCATCTTGCCAAAGCCTGTGAAATATGCGTTGAGCTTGGTGGTACGGCGCGAGGCATCCATGACCTCGATCGCTTTGACCTGATACCCGTGCTTTGTCAGCAGCGCCATCAGGTTATCCTTAAGCTCGCCGTCCTCAAGAGGCGTGAACTTGTTGCCAAGGCGGCTGAAGATGGGGTACATGAAGGAGATGAACAGGGTGAAGATAAACATTGCGCCGGCAAAAACGGGGATCATCCAGTTGCCAAACAAAGCGTGCGAGCCCCAAAGCAGCATGGCAAGCAGCAGGGAGAGCACCAGCTCGATCAGCATGTTTCTGATGCAGTCGATCACAAAGGTCTTGACGCTTGTGCGGTTAAAGCCGTATTTTTGCTCAATGATCATGTCGGATACGTAGCCGCGCACGATGCTGACCACCGTGCTGATTGCAATTTCCAGCAGAAGGACGGCTAAAAGCTGCATGAACACGCCCGAGGGGAAGAGAGAGGCGAATGCGGCGTAAACGTCGGTTGCCAGCAGCGCAAGCGTCAGAATGCCCGTGATGCAGGTGAACACGATGCTCAGCGTGCATCGCTCACGGCTGTAAGCCTTCCACTTTTGATACGTCTCGGCGTCAAACACGTCGGAAACGTTTGCAGGGGTGGGATTGCTTGCCGAGCGGTGCTGCACGATGCTCAGCACAAGGCTGTACAGACTACCAACCAAGGCAAGAATGAGAATGGCGATTTTCATGGTAAAACCTCTTTTTTTATATGATAGCTACAGTATAGCACACAAGTCCCGGAAATGCAAGGCAATTGTGCAAAAAGGGGAATGCGGTCTGCGTGCGTTTTATTTTTGCTTTTTCTTGAACACGGGCGTATCGGATGCGCACAGCCACGCGCCGATCACCATCAGCCCAAGTGCAATAAAGAAGGTATAATGGGGCATATCGCGGAATATCAGCAGCGACAAAAGCGTGCCGATAAAGGGGGCTATAGCGTAATACGCACTGGTTCTTGCCGCGCCGAGCAGCCTTTGCGCGTATACGTAGAAAAAGATACTCATGCCGTATGCCACGCAGCCTACCGCCAACACCGCAAGCACGCTCCAAAGCGTTGTGACGCGCTCGCCAAGGCAAAGACCGATGATGATTGAGCCAAGTCCCGAGAAGGTGCCCTTGAGTAGCACGACCTCCAAGGGGTCTTTGGAGGAAAGCCTTCTTGTGCAGTTGTTTTCCACGCCCCAGCATACGCAGGCAAGCAGAATGAACAATGAACCTGCCGAGAAGCGCAGGCTTGCAACGTCTTCAAAAGAAAGCAGCGCGCAGGAAAGCGTGACGAATACGATGCCGAACCAAAGCCGCGGGCTGATCTTTTCCTTGAAAATTGCCAGCGCGATCAGCGCGGTTGCCACGATCTCAAAATTATTAAGCAGCGAAGCGCTTGCGGCGGTGGTGTAGGAGAGCCCGAGCAGCAAAAAGATGGGGGCGGCGATATCCAGCAGGATCATGGCAAGCGTGTAGGGGAGGTCGCTTTTGGTAATGCGCTCCTCTTGGCGCACAGGTTTTTTGATCTTGCGCAGCAGGGCAATGATGCCCATGCTCAGCCCTGCGCCGAGGTATAAAAAGCCAGCCATAAGCGTTGATGGCATATGATCAAGCAGCAGCTTGGAAAAGGGAGAATTGATGGCGTACAGCGCGGCAGCCAGAATTGCCAGCAAAATGCCTGCGCCTTGTTTGAATTTGGTCATGCGTTACCTCGCTCTGAAACAGTGTGTGGCGTCCCAAGGGTCTTGGGGAGTGTCTTTATTATACATGAGATTGTGGGGAAAAGCAATAGAGTGGGGGAGAATTGAGAAGGAAAGAGGAGATTTATGTAGGGACAGGCGTCCTCGACTGTCCGCGCCATCGTAGGGCGGGGGCTTGCTCCCACCGCGACAGCCAACCATTGTCCGCGGTTTAAATAGTAACTTTGTGCATGGAGGGATTTATGAACCCATATTTGCGCCGGCGATCGTAGAAAATCGTTTGCGCGCCCAGCGCAAATTAGCATATCGCGGTGCGATGCACCGCTTATGCGAGGGTTCAAATCGTGAGGCGATCCGCCAAATAAAAGCACCCTACCGCTTTGCGGTAGGTTGCTTTTATTTGGCG
>JAZRDG010000148.1:0-29732 GCA_045660125.1 Eubacteriales bacterium
GGTGTTGCGCTCGCTCTTTTTGTGAATGTCGATCGCATTGACCATGTAGGATTTATCCATAATAGCGCCGAAGGGACACTGATATACGCAAGCACCGCACTGGATGCACTTGTCGTTATCAATCTTGGCCGCCTTGTCCTCGTTCATGGAGATGGCCTTAACCTTACAAGCATTCTGGCAGGGACGCTGGCGGTGGACAATGGCGGTATAGGGGCAGACCTTGGCACAAGCACCGCACTCCTTGCACTTGGATTTGTCAATGTGAGCCACGTGATTGTGGTCAAAGGTGATGGCACCGAATTTGCATACGTCCTCGCAGCGGTGTGCCAAACAACCGCGGCAAGCGTTGGTGACCTCATAACCGCCGACGGGACACTCGTCGCAGGCAATGTCAATGACCTCGATGACGTTGGGGTTTTCCTTGTCGCCGCCCATAGCGATCTTGACTCGCTCGCCAAGGATCGCGCGCTCCTTATAAACGCAGCAGCGCATGGTGGGCTGCTTGCCGGGCGCCAGCTTTTTGGGAATATCCATCATATTCTCCAAAAGCTTATCCTCCCACGCAAGGCGTGCAACCTCACGCAGGACCTTGTATTTCAAATGCTGTACCTTTGTATCAAATTTACGCATTTTTACCTCCTTAGAAATAGCTGACCTTGATTCTCTTACCCATCTTTTTCAGGCAAGCCGAAAGCTCCTCAACAAGGTTCATCTTGATGTTGAAGTTGATGGGCAGGTCGGGGTTTTGGTGCGCGGGGTTGACGGCTCTGCCGACGTAGAAGTTAATGTCGGTCGCCTCTTCAAACAGCAGTCGGCTGATCATGGATGCGCCGTCGCGCTTGAAGTTCCACTCCTCATACAGTTGGTTGTCGCCCAAGTAATCCTTGGCGTACTGAATGACCCTGTTCATGGTGATAACGCCCTCGGTGACAAGGTCAACGCCCTCGATGTGCGCAATGGGGGGAATGTCGCTCTGCTCAAAATTCAGGCTGACCCTGACGGGCTTGCCCAGATACTTGGATGCAATGGACGAGGTGGTACCGCCGCAGATAATGTGCTTACCCTCCTTGGAGAAGAACAGTGACATCATGCGGTTTGCGTCGTCGCGGTTGGAGGGAGGGCCGAACAGAATGTTCATGGGCTCTCTCTTACGGATCTTGATCACGCAAGCGGTGGTATCGTCTCCGGGCTTGTGTCCGTAGAGATTGTCGCATTCCTCGACCAACATGGTAGAAAGATTCTTTGCCGTGTAGCCGCCTGCAACCAGTGCCTGCATAAAGCCTGCAATGTCCTCTCTCTTCCAGCCGAAGTTGTATTTGCCGCCCATGCCCGCGTGAGGACAGCCGTCACTCATGGCAACGAACACGTCGTTCTCGCGCAGATGGATCACCGATTTGTAGATCTTTTTGCCACCGATGTTCATTTCGGTCTTGGGATAATCGTACACGGCAAAGTCTCTGATGACGATGACGTGCGGATTATCGTACTGAATGATCTCGGCGATCTCGTTGTTTTGGAGATGGATGATGGTAAAGGTGGAGTATGCCACGCCGCGTACCGAGCATACGGGCAGGGTTGCCGCAATGGTGGAAACGCATTCCTCGATGGGCAGCCCCGCAGCCATCATGGTGGAGATGATCTTGGAGGTCAGCGTAGACAGAATGCTTGCCTTTACGCCCGATCCCAGACCGTCCGCCAGCACGATGACGGTGGAGTTTTCGTTTTGCTCCACGATATCTACGTGGTCACCGCAAAGCTCTTCGCCGACGTGATTGATGCTTTTATATCCAATATCTGCACACAAATCATTCATCGCCGATAGACTCCTTTAATTTGGTCAGCGCGATCTTGGTCTCTGCAGCCGTCTCGCCAAGCAGCGATGCGATCTCCTGAACGATACGCATCTGCTTTTCAACCACGCTGTCGGCAACCTCAACCGTCTGCTTGTTCAGCTTTGCTTTCTTTTCTCTGTCGGCTTCCTCGTCGGTAATGTCACGCATAATGCCGATCAGCACGCGGGAGTCGGGGTCGTAAACCACGGTCTGCTCCACGTATTTCTTGTATTCCGCAAGATAAGTACGCTGGTCTCTTACCGTTCTGCCGGTATTTCTGACCTGCAGGAACACGCCGGGATCCAGAATGCGGATCACGGGCTCGCCCAGCACGTCGGAGGAGGAGCGGATGTTCATGATCTTGCGTGCGGCGTTGTTGATCTGCTGCACCTCGAGGTTCTCGTTGAGCACGATCAAGCCGTTGGGAATGTTTTTGACAATGGTGTCGGAGAAGCTTTCTGCCTTGTCCTTGAGGAAGGGCATGCACATCGAGCTTTCCGCCTTGCCCTGAATGATGGCAATCGCCTTTTCACGGCAGGAGTTATAGCCGCAAGAGCCGCAGTTGAGCTCGTCCGCGGGCTTGAACTTGCCCATCTGACGGAGCACGCTCATGATCTCGCTCTCGGAGGGCTGCGCCAGCTTGTGCGCGATCATGGAGAAGTTCTTCTTAAGCGTCATGGGAGAGGGCTGGTCTACCTCGAAATCACGCTCGCCTGCGTAATCCGCGATGGTGATAAAGTCCTTGATGGGAGAGGTGCTGTGGTACTTCTCCATAACGGGGCCGCCAATGCAGCTGCCCACGCATGCGGACATTTCGATAAAGCACTTGTGGATCTTGCCGCTCTCAATATCCTTGAGCGCAGCAATGCAGTTTTCCACGCCGTCCAGTGCCACGTAGGTGTATCCGGGGATATCCTTTGCCATGGTCTTGAGCACGCCGCCCGTGGTGGGGAAGAAGCGCGCGCGGCTTTCGGGGGTGCTGTCCACCTGCTGTTCCAGCTCAATCTTTTCTGCCTTGAGCCAGTTGGTCAGCTCCTCGAAGGTCAGCACTGCGTCAACAATGCCCTCGTAGTATTCTGCCTCGTCCTTCTTTGCAACGCAAGGACCGATGAATACGGTCTTGACGCCGGGATTTCTCTTCTTGATATCCGCGCAGTGCGCCTGCATGGGGGACATCACGTCCGCAAGATACTCCAGCGCAGAGGGGAAGTACTTCTGAATGAGCAGGTTGACCGAGTGGCAGCAGGAGGTGATGATGATATCTCTCTGCTCCTCGCGCAGCATGCGCTCGTATTCGTTTTTGACGATGGTTGCGCCGATGGCAGTCTCCTCCACGTCAGCAAAGCCCAGCTTTTTGAGTGCTGCACGCATGGACTCAATGCCAACGCCCTCGTAGTTTGCAATAAAGGAGGGCGCAAGGCTGACAATCACGGGGCTGCCGCTCTGCAGCAGCACGCGCGCCTTTTCGGTGCCGTCTACGATCTCTTTTGCATTTTGGGGACAAACAACAAAACAATGACCGCACAAAATGCACTCATTGCCGATGATATGGGCTTGGTTACCCGAAAAGCGAATTGCCTTTACGGGACAGTGACGGATACATTTATAGCAGTTTTTGCAATTTGACTTTTTGAGCGTCAAGCAATTTGCCATTTTGGTCACTTCCTTTCGTTTTCGATTACGTCAAGAATGTTCTTCTTGAAAAATTCTCTGAAATTCTCTCTTGTCACGCCTACGTGAACGTCATCGTTTACCTGTACGGTAACGCCGACGCGGTTGCACTTGCCGATGCAAAAGCTACCGGAAAGTACAACCTCGTCGTCGATCTGATACTGTTCAATGGCATGCTCAAGCAGCTCCACGATATCCTGCGAGCCCTTGAGGTGGCAGGAGGAGCCGACACAAACCTGAACAAACAGCATATTTTATACCTTAGCCAGAACCTCGTTGGCAAAGAACTCGCCAACGTTCTCGGGAGTGACAGAGTGGAAGGTGTCGTTAACGGTAACGCATACGCCTGCCTGGCACTTGCCCATGCAGAAGGTGCCGCCCAGCTCAACCTTCTCGCCCAGATTGTTCTGTGCGATCAGATACTGCAGCTGCTCAACAACCTGACGAGAACCCTTAATGTGGCAGGAGCTACCGATACAAACCGTGATTTTAAGCATAATATATTACCTCTCGATATTTATTTTTTTGTTTTGCGGCAGTGGCGGGAGTGCAATTTTTTGCATTTCCCGCCCTGCGTTTATGAAATTTGTTTAGGATAAATTACTGATAATCGACAACGCCGACCCAGCCTGCAAGGAATTCTCTTTCCTTTTCGTTGCCCTTTACGGACTGAGAAGCAGCCACGATGGGCATCCACTTCTGTACGTACTGCTTTGCGGTGTCGCTCTTCTTGCAGAAGGTGTTGAGGTAGTAGTCAGCACCGGCAATGTCACCGTTGAGCCAGAACAGAAGGTAGGTACGAGCCACGTCAGCGGACGCGTTACCCTGGGTTGCGTGTGCCCAGTCAAGGATGTACAGCGTGCCGTCCTCGGTCATGACAACGTTGGAGGGGTTAAAGTCGCCGTGGCAAACCTTGTTGTGCTTGGGCATGGACTCAAGTCTTGTGTGCAGGTCGTAACGGGTGGTTGCGTCAAAATCGGTCTGTGCGATCTTTCTCGACATCTTGTCCTTGAGCTTGTTGAGCAGAGGGCTGGTCTTGGAGTGTACGGTCATCTGCAGATCAACCAGCATCTCAATGTACTTTTCCTTGTTGTCAGCATCCTCGGTCATCAGCTGGGAGAGGGTCTTGCCCTTGATGTACTCGTAAACGATTGCCCACTTGCCGTCGATCATGGTAACCTCAAGGATCTTGGGGATGTTCAGACCGGTCTCTTCAATTCTTGCCTGGTTGAGTGCCTCGTTGAGCACGTCAGCCTTGGAATACTCTGCGTTGAAAACCTTAATGCAACGGTCGCCGTCGCGGTAGATGGTCTTATTGTTTCTTACTGCAATTACTCTATCAAGATTCATAGTAAATACCTCCTTGTAATTATGCCTTCTTGCTCTTGGTGTAAACTGCCTTGATGGCATCGGGAGCGGTTACGGAAAGATCGGTTGCGGGCATGGGCTGCTCAACGAAGTGCTTGCCGTAGTAAGCGTTGAGGTACATCTGCTTAAGCTCGCTCATCAGAGGATATCTGGGGTTTGCGCCGGTGCACTGGTCGTCAAATGCCTGCTCAACCATATCGTCAAGGCTTGCAAGGAATACCTGCTCGTCAATGCCGTAGTCCTTGATGGTCTCCTTGATGCCAACGCGTGCCTTGAGCTCGTTGATCGCCTTGATCAGGTTCTCAAGCTTTTCCTCGTTGGTCTTGCCGCCAAGGCCCAGAGCGTCTGCGATCTCAGCATAGCGAGCAAGGGTGTGAGGATGATCGTACTGGGAGAAGGTACCCATCTTAGCAGGAGCCTCGCTTGCGTTGAAGCGGATAACCTCCTCGATCATCAGCGCGTTTGCAACGCCGTGAGGCAGGTGGTGGAATGCGCCCAGCTTGTGCGCCATGGAGTGACAGATGCCAAGGAATGCGTTAGCAAATGCCATACCTGCAATGGTAGCAGCGTTTGCCATCTTCTCTCTTGCTTCAACGTCGGTCTGGCCGTTGTCGTAAGCGCGAGGCAGATATCTGAAGATGCTCTTGAGTGCCTGCAGTGCAAGACCGTCGGTGTAGTCGGTTGCCAGCATAGCAACGTAAGCCTCAACTGCGTGGGTCACAGCGTCAATACCGGATGCAGCAGTCAGACCGCGAGGAGCGGACATGTGGAAGTCGGTATCAATGATTGCCATGTTGGGAAGCAGCTCGTAGTCAGCCAGAGGATACTTGACGCCGGTCTTCTCGTCGGTAATAACCGCGAAGGGAGTGACCTCGGAGCCGGTACCTGCAGTGGTGGGGATTGCGATGAAGTAAGCCTTCTCGCCCATCTTGGGGAAGGAGTAGATTCTCTTACGGATATCGATAAAGCGCATTGCCATATCCATAAAGTCTGCTTCGGGATGCTCGTAGAGTACCCACATGATCTTTGCAGCGTCCATAGCGGAACCGCCGCCCAGCGCGATGATGGTGTCGGGCTGGAAGGAGCGCATCTGTGCTGCACCCTCGATTGCGTTAGCAAGCGTGGGGTCGGGCTGCACGTTCCAGAAGGTGGTGTGGGTAATGCCCATCTGGTCCAGCTTATCGGTGATCGGCTTGGTGTAGCCATTCTGGTAAAGGAAGGTGTCGGTTACGATGAATGCCTTCTTTGCGCCTCTTACGGTACGCAGCTCGTCAAGAGCAATGGGCAGGCAGCCCTTCTTAATGTAAACCTTTTCAGGGGTTCTGAACCAAAGCATGTTTTCTCTCCTCTCGGCTACGGTCTTGATGTTTAAGAGGTGCTTGACACCTACGTTCTCGGATACGCTGTTACCGCCCCAAGAGCCGCAACCCAGCGTCAGGGAGGGAGCAAGCTTGAAGTTGTACAGGTCACCGATACCACCGTGAGCGGAGGGGGTGTTGATAACGATACGGCAGGTTCTCATTCTTGCGGTAAATGCAGCCAGCTTTTCCTTCTCGGTGTTCTCGTTGATGTACAGAGAGGAGGTGTGACCAAAGCCGCCGTCCTCAACCAGCTTATCAGCCTTGTCAAGCGCCTCTTGGAAGGTGCTGAACTTGTACATAGCCAAAACGGGGGAGAGCTTTTCGTGTGCGAATTCCTCGGAGATGTCAACGCTTTCAACCTCACCGATCAGGATCTTGGTGCCTGCGGGAACGGTCACGCCTGCAAGCTCGGCAATGCGAGCTGCCTTCTGACCAACGATCTTTGCGTTCAGACCGCCGTTGATGATGATGGTCTTTCTGACCTTCTCGGTCTCTGCGGGGTTGAGGAAGTAGCAGCCACGAGCAGCAAACTCAGCCTTAACGGTGTCGTAGATCGACTCGTGAACGATCACGGACTGCTCGGAAGCGCAGATCATACCGTTATCAAAGGTCTTGGAGTGAATGATCGAGTTAACAGCCAGCAGGATGTTTGCGCTCTCGTCAATGATTGCGGGAACGTTACCTGCGCCTACGCCCAGTGCGGGCTTACCGGAGGAGTAAGCAGCCTTAACCATGCCGGGGCCACCGGTAGCGAGGATGATGTCAGCCTCCTTCATAACCGTGTTGGTCATATCCAGAGAGGGAACGTCGATCCAGTCGATAATGCCCTCGGGAGCACCTGCAGCAACTGCAGCCTCCAGAATCAGCTTAGCAGCTGCAATGGTGGAGTTCTTTGCTCTGGGGTGAGGGCTGATGATGATTGCGTTACGGGTCTTGTGTGCGATCAGGCACTTGAAGATTGCGGTAGAGGTGGGGTTGGTGGTGGGGATAACCGCAGCAACAACACCGATAGGCTCTGCGATCTTGGTAATGCCAAAGGTCTTGTCCTCTTCGATGACGCCGCAGGTCTTGGTTTCCTTGTATGCGTTGTAAATGTACTCAGCAGCGTAGTGGTTCTTGATGACCTTGTCTTCTACGATGCCCATGCGGGTCTCTTCTACGGCCAGCTTTGCAAGAGAGATTCTTGCCTTGTCTGCAGCGGTAGCGGCAGCAAGGAAGATCTTGTCAACCTGCTCCTGGGTGTAGGTTGCGTAAACCTTCTGCGCTGCTCTGATGCGATCGAGCGCACCGTGCAGTGCCTCTACGCTGTCAACGATCTGATAAACTTTGTTGTCCATGTTCTGTATGTCCTCCTAAAAAAATTATTTACTGATTTGGTTGTTGAGGTGCGCTAAGGAAAGCGCTAAGTTTTCTTGCCCGAGCAGCACGTCTGCGGGGACTTTGAGAGGGCAGGGGGCAAAGTTCCATATTGCCCGCACGCCGCTTTTCACAAGTGCGTCGCAAACCTCTTGGGCAGAGCCTTGGCCTGTGGTAATAATGCCAAGCTTTACGTCGTGTTGCTTGCAGTAGGATGCCAGATCCTTGATAGGCAGGATCTCTGTGGCACTGTGGCTTGTTTTGATGGCTTGCTCGTTGCAGTCAAAGCCTGCAAGGATCTTAACGCCGTATTCTTCAAAGCCTTCAAAGTCCAAAAGCGCTCTGCCAAGCTTACCTGCGCCCACAAGCACCGCGCCGGTCAGCTTTTCATAGCCGAGATGGCGCTCGATATCGCCAATCAGCTTTTCTCGCTCGTATCCGACTCGGGGTTTACCCGCACCGCTGACAGCTGCCAGATCCTTGCGAACCTGCACGTCGCCAAGCGAAAGCCCTTTTGCAATCGCCGTAGCCGAAATGGTTGCGCCGCGCATTGCGGGCAGTTCTTTCAGATACGCAAGATATTGCGGGAGCCTTCCCAGCGTTGCCTTTGGGATAGAATATCCGTTCATGTGCCACCTCCTTGTTTTTGTCCTTGCATATTCTATCATATCGTTGGCGTTTTGGGAATTATTAAAATGTTATATCGGTGTTATGCATATCGATATAACACAAATCGATAATATATGTACCGATAAAAAACGACAGCCCGATCTTAAGGATGGGGCTGTCTGCCTATGATATGAAATTGTATGTTTTGGGGAGATGGAGCGAAAGATCGAAGAGTCATGGCGTTCCCTTTCTTATCGTGAAGTTACGTAGAAATACAGGTCTGCTTGGGTACTGATATCCATCTTGATAAAGTATGTGTTTTCAAGTGGGATCCACTCGTCAAAAAAGCGTTTGGCAAGTCCGGGGGAGTTGCGCGCGGTAATGCGCTGCCTTTGCAGCGTGGGGTCAACGTCCAGAAAAATGGCAAGATCGTAGTATTTGCCAAAGTCGGGGTGCAGGGAATATGCGCCCTCGATCACGCTCAGTGCACCGGGGCGCACCTCGGTGGGCGCTTGTAAGGCTTGCGTGGCGCAATCAAATTTGCGGTAACGGATCACCTCGCCCGCGCAAAGCGGACGCAGCACCTCGCATGCAAATCGCTCTCTGTCCAGATTGCCGCCGATTTCAGCAAGCCGTTTTGCGGTGCGCTGCTCGGGGCGCAGGAAAAAGTCGTCCGTGTGGAATACGCTGCATTGGTAAACCTGCTCCAAAAGGCTTGCAAGCGTGCTCTTGCCCGCGGCGCTGCCGCCTTCAATGACAAGGGTGCAGTTGCCTTTTTGCAGCTGCTTGTCTATAGCGGTAAATACGGGCAAAAAATCGGCGAACCGATTGGCAATCACGCGGTAAGCGGGGGCGTAGGCTTGGCGGAATGCTTGCGAGTGATGCACGGCGGGAAAGCCAGCGGCGCGCCACTGTGCAAGCGCGCGGTCAAATTCCTGTGCGTCAAGCGGCAGCGTGCCGTCCTTGACCATCTGCGCGGCAATTGCAAGCGTTTGCTCCAGCTGCGCTTTGCCCTCGGGCACCTCTTGCGCGGAAAGGCAAAACAGCCTTGTCAGCGTTTCGGGACGCAAGCCGTCCTGCAGCACGCCAAGGTGTATGCGGCTGTATGCGCCGTCCAGCCTTTCGGTGTGCGCGGCAGCCGACGGGGGCAGGGTAGCGTATTCGTTTTGTATATAGCGCAGGGCAGCCTCGGCATCCGTGACCAGATGCTCGCAGCCAAATGCGCTGTGAAACAGGTATTTGAAAATATCTTGGGCTTGCAGCTGCGGATAGGCGTCAAAATGCTGCGCCAGCAGCGTGCGCGTTTGCTTGCTTGCAGATGCTTGGTTGCTCATTTGATGTATTTTCTTCTCGCATCGCAAAGTGCGGTGATGAAATCCTTGTCAAGCTTTGAGAGTTTGTAGCCCTTGTGATAGATCAGCATATCCTTATAGACCTTTTTGTTACCCTCGCAAACGCGTTGCACAAGGTTGTATCTGTCCAGAATCTGCTGCGAAGCGGGGGATACCCACATAAAGGTTTGGGGATTTTCCGAGAGCAGGTCGTATTGGCTTGCGCGCTCGAATACGAAAATGCGCTGTCCGATCTTGTCGGGAAGCTCCTCGCGGAACACCTTGGACATTGAGAGCGTGGGCACGTAGGGGTCTGCGTGCGCGATCTCAACGAAAGAGGAAAGGTCCTCGTAGGTAATGGTTTCTTTTTGTGCCAAGGGATTGTCGCGGCTCATCAGCAGCACGTAAGAGAACTCTGCCACAAGCTCAAAGGAAAGTCCCTTTTCCTCCAGCATGGATTTGTAATGCTTGTCGTAGCCCTCGGAGTAGCGGATGATACCCAGCTTGTATTCGTTCTCCAAAAGCTTTTTGATGGTCTTTTTGGAGTTGGTTTCCTTGTAGTAGATCTCCACGGGCGCGTCTCCCAGATTCTTGGAAAACTCGGACATGGCGGCAGAGATGTAGCAGGCACGGGGAACAGAGATCGAAAACTTGCGCTTTTTGTGCGAGCCGTCGCGATAGGAGTGCTCCAGCTTATCGATGCGGTTGAGAATATCGCGCGCGTAATCCATAAATTCCTCGCCGTCGGGCGTGAGCATCATGCCCTTGGCGCTGCGCTGAAAGATGGTAATGCCAAGGTCTGCCTCCAGCTCCTTGATCGAACGGCTGATGTTGGGCTGAGCAACCATCAAGGTCTCCGCAGCCTTGTTGAGCGAGCCGAGTTTTGCCACCTCGACCGCGTACTTCATATGCAGAATATTCATAAGCCGAACCTCCTTTGCGCAAAAACTGCCTATTCATTATAATTATATCACAGGATTTTGCAAAAATCAAGGAAATCCGTAACATTCGCACCGAAAAATCACGCGCGCGGCGTTTTTGGGGCGCGAAAGCTTACTTTTTGATGGGCAAAAGCATTCTGGTTTGCTTTTTATACGCGGCAAAGCCCTCTTTTCTCGATTGTCTTCCTTCCGCCAAGGGGATGCTGACCGCAAGGAACAGCACCGTGTTGGCAAGCGCACCGGCGGCAAGATACCAGGCGTCGGGGGATGCGCAGATCACGGCAAGTGCCACGCCCCACCACATCAGAATTTCGCCAAGATAGTTGGGGTGTCGGGAGTATTTCCAAAGCCCTGTGCGAATAAAGGGGGCGGTTCTGTTTTTTCTGAACCTGTGCATCTGCACGTCGGCAACGCCTTGCATGGTAGCCGCGCCCAGCGACAGGCAAATAAAGATGACGCTGCCTATGCTTGCGCCCACGCCGTTGCGCACCGCCCACACGGCAGGCAGAATGCAGCCGTACACCACAAGCGTGGGTACCATATGGATGCCCACGAAATTGACAAGGGGATAAAACACGCCCGTTTTTTGCTTGAGCATGGTATAGCGCCAATCCTGATGGCAAAGCCCGCCAAAGGTGTACGCCCAGTTTGCCGTCAGGCGAATTGCCCATGCAAACACCGCCACAAGCAGCAGCGCGCCAAGCGCGGTGAGCGGCTTGCCAAGTGCAAACGCCGCCAAAATCACGGGAGGCTGCACGCTCCAATAGGGATCGTAAACCGAGGCGTTTGTGAACAGAACGCTAAAGGCAAAGGTGACGGCGGTTGCCGCGGCATCCGCAATCAGCAGGGAGAGCCACCACGGAAGAGCGAGCGCTTTGTAAAGCGCAATGCCTGCTGCGGCTGCAATGACGTATACGAGTGTGACGGCAACAAAGCTTGCCGCGCGATTTTGTTTCAGCTTTTTCATAAGACTCCTGTTTTTAAAACCCAAAATATGCCGAAAGCAGCGTTCTCGTTGCCAAGAACGCTGCCGTGTTTTTAATCGTTTTTGACGTGAACGTCGAGCTGAGTGAAGGGGATCTTGATCTGGTTGTTATCAAATTCTGCCTTGACCTTTTCCAGCACGTCGAAATTCACCGTCCAGTAGTCACCGGACTTTGCCCAAGCGCGTGCAACGATGTCGATAGAGGAAGTCGCGTGACTGCTCATTCTGACAAGGGGTGCAGGCTCCTGCAGTACAAGCTCATGAGACTTCAGCACGTTTTCAACGATTGCCTTTGCCTTATTGAAGTCGGCATCGTATGCAATCGAGAAGGTGAAGTCAACACGGCGCAGCTCTTTTTCGGAATAATTGATGATGTTTCCGTTTGCAAGTGCTCCGTTGGGGACGTATACGACCTTGTTATCGCCCGTAACGACCTTGGTGCTTACCATGTAAATGTCGGTCACCACGCCGGAAATGCCCTGTGCCTCAATAAAGTCGTCCACCTTAAAGGGTCTGGTTACCAGAATCAGGACACCGCCTGCAATGTTTGCAACTGCTCCGTTCACAGCCAGACCGATGCACACGCCCATAGAGGCGATCAGTGCGGTGATAGCACTTGTGTCGATACCGACGTAACCGATCAGACAAACCGTAACGATAACTTTTCCGCCGATCTTAACAAGGTAGGAAATGGTTTTGACGATGGTTTTGTCAAGACCCTTCTTCTCGCCCTGCTTTGCGGCAACCTTTGCAGCCCAGTTGATAAGCTTGAACGAAACAAACATGAGAACCAGCGCGATCAGCAGCTTGATGCCGGTGTTTGTTGCCCAAGCAACGATGATGTCAAGCGTATTATTCAGCCATTCCATTTTAAAATACCTCCTAGATACTAACTGACTCTGTCATTATAGCACGGCTATATATAAAAGTCAACAGAAAAAACCGCCAAACCGCCGGTTTTGCCGCAAAAAAATAAAGCCGCAAGGCATAGCTTGCGGAGCGTGTATGATCGATCGGCAAAAAGAGAAGTGACCCTTAACCGCAGGTTGTAAATCCACGATTAAGGGTCACTTCTCGTCGTTCTTGGTATCTAACATCATTTCTTAATCCTCTCTTTCGTAATCTACCTCTTTGTCACTCTCTTTTCACATACCCAAAACTCAAATTCTCTAAATTCTCTAAGGAGAATACCGCTGGTTTTCGTTGTGATGCGATCATTTCAAAGGGCGAAGGTCGTGTGACTCCGATGCAAAGGACTTGACTTTTTCGACCTTAATGCATATCGGTCGAGATTTATGGGTATCTTTGACCTCTTGTTCGTCCGGACCTTTTATCTCACGTTGCCTTTGCAGGGATGTCGGTACTTATTTGTTCATCGGCTTGTACCTTCCTTTCCTGTGACTATATTGTATCATACTTTTTTGGATTTTGCAATATGCGGATTACACAAAGTTTACAATAAAGTTTTGTTGAAAGCGCAGAAAGTTGTAATAAATGTCAAAAACCTATTTACAAACCAAAAAAGTTGTGCTATAATGAAAATGTTGTGGTGTCCTTATCGGCAAGGGTGCTGCAAATCACTCCATTTATGAAAAAGCGACTGCGCCGTGGGGACTCTCTCGGTTAGCGGTCGCTTTTTAAAGAACCGTTTGTAAAAAATAAGGAGGCAAATATGCAATATCTCATCAAAACCGAATCGATCAGATTAGAATACGATCCCGAGGCGCTTGCGCTGTGCGTGGGCGTGGCGGGCAGTGAGATCTCCTGGAGCTGGGCAGACTGCGCAAGCCTGCGCATCCCCTCGGGAGAGGAGCTGTATTTCCGTGCCGCAAGCTGCCAAAGCCGCGCGTGTAAGAGAGGCAGAATGGACGGCGTGCGCGCCGTGTATACGGGATTTTGCGATGCGTCCGGGCAGCAGTATCCTTACGCGGTAGATACCTTTGTGGGCATTGACACTACGACGGGACAGGTGCGCATGCAGGCGGCGGTCACGGGGGATGCCCCCGGCAATATTGCCGCGCTGGTCTGGCCGCCCCGTATGAAATTTGAAGCAGGCGAGGGCGAGGGTTATACCGTGCTGCCTCGCATGCAGGGCACGCTTGTGCCTGCGGGACACCCGATACAGATCATCAACGGCTTTATTTTCGAGCGCGACGGCTACATGCCGCTGTTCGGTCAGGTGCATAAGGGCTGCGGCTACGCTGCCATTTTCGGCACGCCGTACGATGCACGCTACAGCCTTGCGGGCGAGGAGGTGCAGCCTTATTTCATTCCCTCGCTGGGCACTATGTCTTATATGCGCGAGATGGTGTACGGCTTTTTTGCCAAGGGCGATTTCAATACCGTCGCAAAGATCTACCGCGCCTACAGAGAGGAGCGCGGACACCTTGTCAAGCTGCAGGAAAAGATCGCGCGTAACCCCAAGGTCGAGTACCTGATCGGCTCGCCCGTGGTGCACACCGTAGCGGCGGTGCACATCAAGGAGGGCACGCATTATTACGATCCAAACGATCCTTCGCATAACGATTGGTGCATCCCCTTTGCCACCACGGCAAACAAGCTGCGCAAGCTCAAGGAAAACGGACTTGAAAAGGCGTACCTGCACCTTGACGGCTGGGGATATCACGGATACGATAATTTGCATCCCGATCCGTTCCCGATTCACGAGGCGGCAGGCGGCGAGGAGGGCTTGCGCGGCTTGCGCGAGACCTGCCACGAGCTTGGATACCTGTATGGCATTCACGACCAGTACCGTGACTACTATTACGATTCTCCCGGCTTTGATATTGACAATGCGGTGGAGTATTCTGACGGCAGCCATTTCTTGAGCGACTATTGGTACGGCGGCGCGCACACCTTCCTTTGCTCGGCGCTCGCACCCGATTACGTGCGCCGCAATTATGACGAGTTTGAGCGTCTTGGGCTCAAGCCGGACGGCTCTTACTTGGACGTGTTCTCGGTCGTGGAGCTTGACGAGTGCTTCAATCCCGCGCACCGCGTCACGCGTGAGGGCTGCGCACAGAACAGAAGACACTGCCTTGATATGCTGTCCTCGCGCGGCATCATTCCGTCCTCCGAGGAGGGCATTGATTGCGTGGTGGATTCGCTTGCGCTTTGCCATCATACCCCCTTCCATTGCTCCAGCTTTGACGCACCCGATAAGGTCAACGTGGGCGTTCCGATCCCTCTGTTCAGCCTTGTGTTCCACGATTGCATGGTCGTGCCGTGGGATGGCATTCACCGCCGCGGCGCGTGGGGCATTGCCTGCACCGATTCGCCCTTTTTGTGGGGACTTTTGTGCGGCGGCACGGTGTACGTGGGTACCGATTTTGACGCCGAGGATATCGCCTACGCCAAGATCGGACTTGAGCTGCATGCAAAAACCGCACTTTGCGAGCTGGTCAGCCACGAAATTCTGGACGAGACCGCACGCAAGCGTCGCACCACCTACGCGGACGGCACGGTTGTCGAAGCAGACTTCGACACGGGTGATTTCTGCATTACCTATCCCGACGGCAGGGAAGTGCGCGGCAAGGATTGATACAAAACAAGTAAACACCAAAAAACGCCCCCGATTGCTCGAGGGCGTTTTTTAGTTGTAACCTTTGTACAATATAGACTCATCATTGATGAAATACTTAATTCTGCGCGTCTTGACTACCCCTGCGCAAACGGGGCATCCGGTGCCTTTGAATTTTGTCCGTGCGTAAACGAACGCCTCCCATACGTGATTTTCGGAGCAGCACCACCAGACCTTTTTGTTGCTGCCAAGTGTAACGTCCGACGGTTTCAGGTCTTTATTCAAGGGCTGATACCATTCACTTGCCAATGCGGGCTTTAAGGTTTCGAGATCGTTAAATCCGGGCAGAACCTTGCGACCTGCGCAATAGGGGCATCCGGACTTATAATTTCCCGTGCGGGAAAAGGGCGCGGATCGATAGCTATGCCCCTGCGCGCATTTCCACCAGACCAAGGAATGACTTGCAGCGGTGACACTGTACGGGTCAAGCTTTCCGTTTTTTTCGTGATCCCACTCGGCGGCAATTTCCGGGAAAAGCGTTGCAATGTCGGTCTCTCCCGGTATCGCCCTGTAGCCGGCACAGTAAGGACAGCGCGTGCCGTTTGATGCAACGCCGTTCACGGGAGAGCGCCAGCTGTGCCCTCTGTCGCACTTCCACCATACCTTTTTCTTGGCGTGGATAGATGTGTCCTGCGGGCAGATGCCTTGATTCTTTGCATAATCCCAAAGGACGAGAATATCGGGGCATTTTTCCGCCAGACTGTTTGAAAACAGGATGGTTTTCATTGCGGTATGCTCATGTTGCAACAATCGGTGGTACGATTATTCGTCCAATACACCGGGAGTGTTGCATTCGCAGTACAGCAAGCCGTCTGCGTCTTGATATACGGTAATTACAATGCAGTTGCTCAAAATGTCAGTTGCTTCTCCAAGATTCTCATAAACATTAGAAAAATCATTGACTATGTTTGTGTACATGTTCCAAGAGCCATTTGCATCTGCCGAAGTGTCATTCATAGTTGCCATAACTCTGTAAAAGGCTCTTGCATCTATATCGCTTTCCGAATATGTATTATAGTCCTCATATGCTTTAATCCATTTGGAGCATTCTTCGCACTTTTGGACTTCATCATTTAAACTACCAGCCGCATTACACCCTAACAAGCATCCCCAAGAACACTCATGACTATCCGGTTTTATTGCATCTGTTTCGATTACATAACTTCCCATTCGATCGGATGCTACCATGTTCAGAGCATCAATGCCATCTCCATACTTTACTATTTTGTCCATATGGTTAGCATTATGATTATTAGACTTTTCAGAAACAAACTTAGCTAAAGCTTCATTATATGCACGGCGAACGGCGGTATATACTTCCATCTTTCCTAAAGTGCTTAATCTATCATCTTCAGAAACTGTCGCATTATACTGTTCTATTTTTTGATTAACAGTAGAAATAATAGCTCCGTCAAAACCAAATGCACTATTGCCCGTACTCGTTTTCCAAGCATTTGCAAATTCGTCTTCATCCATTTGCGTTACAATGGCAAATGCCACCGAGGATACAACATCCACTCCGGAATCATAAGAGCCCACAGATCCCGATCCTTTTAAGCTATTCAAAAGCCATCCTCCGGTTGCCAATAGATCGGATAATGATTTTACTTGTTCATATAAATCATCGGCATCCGCATACAGATTAGGAACATCGGTTGTATTCCCCCAACTGTCATACTTCAGCGCAATATTTGCATAACCAGAACCCAAAGAATCAGTCAGCATGGCTTCAATGGCAGCCTTATTAACATTATTTGCATCACTACCGATAATTTGCAGTGTTGCAATAGCATTGCCTTCTTTATCAGCGCCATCTGTTAAAATAACAAATCCAACAGGCAACTGCAAGCCGTTTTCGCTTACTTGTGTACAATCAATCTCATACTGCATCGACTGACCGCCAAGGTCGATAGCATACATAACATCAGCTACCGCCTGCTTATCGTTCGCAATCTTAGCCTTTTCGATGAACACGCCAAGGACGGGGATGGCGATGGCAACGAGCACCGCCATGATTGTGATCACGACGATCAACTCAACTAACGAGAAACCCAAATTATTTTTACCGACGCGTACTACGGTATCGGAAAAATATTTTTTCCGGGATCTCGAAAACAATAAATCTTTCATAACTTTCCTTTCGTTAGTACGTTTCCCGACCAAAGAGTGTCCTTGGTCGGGAAACGCGAGTTTATATGTGGTTACTTATGTGTGAGAGTGCAAGTTTAGTCGGTAATGGAGCGAGTATCTGCAGTCTTGAACTTGTAAGTCCAGTCGATAGAAGCAGCCACGTCCTCTGCTCCATCAGTGCTTGCTGTATTAGGCTCGGCAGAAACGGTATCCTTATCGGTAATAGTATAAGTAACGGCGTTGTTGTCTGCATCGGTTACTGTGTAACTAATAGAAGTAGCAACACCACCCTTATCAGCCGTGACACTTACGTTTGAGACTGAGCCTTCCACTGTGTGAGCAACTTTTGCTGCATAAGTCACATCATTGATGAAGCTCTCATCAGAAGCAACGTTAGCCTTGGTGATAAAGCCTGCGAAGGTGGGGATTGCTACTGCTGCCAGGATCGCCATAATCGCGATGACGACAATGAGTTCGACGAGCGAAAAGCCCTTGTTGTTTGTTTTCATGTGAATCATTCTCCTTTGATAAGAAATAATTATTTACTACACAGTAACATAATGGGAGTTATGTTGCATAAGTGTCCCACCCTGTCTGTGTGTATGCCTCATTGTAGCATTCCAAATTGCAAAAATCAATAGGCCTTTCACAAAACGCACTTTTTTATACATGAAAAGACAATATAATTGAGCACGACAAGAAAACCTTTCGATTTCGCTTTTTTTCAAAAGCAGCGAAAGGCTTTATGTTGTGCTTTTTTTGCTCAATTATTCTGCTTTTCTTCGCTCAAAACAAGGACTTGGATCAGCTTATGCAACATAACTCCCATTATGTCACCTTACTCCGATGCGCAGGCATCGGTTTTTTTATAGAATCAGGTGCATTTTTTGCATCTTTTTAAGGTGTTCTGTACATGTGGTCGCGATATAGATGCGCGTGGTATCAATGCTCGCATGCCCTAAAATGTCCGCGAGCTTGGCAATATCTTTTTCCAAGCTGTAAAAGGTGCGCGCGAACAAATGTCGCAGATTGTGCGGAAACACCTTGCTTGGCAGCACACGCGCTTGCTCGCATAGGGATTTCATTTGCCGCCAGACGTTATTTCGGCTGATCGGCTTGCCGCCACGCGTGATAAAAATGCTCCCCTCGTGAATTCTTTGCGTTTTCGCATAGCGCGCCAGCTTTTTTCTGAGTGCTGATACAAGCAGAATGCGGCGATTCTTGCCCTTGCAATTTACGGTGGCTGCGCCCTTTTGTACGGCTTCAACCGTGATATATTGCAGCTCGCTGACGCGAATGCCCGTGCCGCAGATAGTCTGCAGAATCAGGCTCAATCGCTCGTTTTTGCGCTTGTTTGCTGCGCTGATCAAGCGATAATATTCATCGCGTGTTAACTCCTTTTGTTCTGTGCAGAATGCCTGCCTCTGCACGGCAAACCGTTTGGTAGCAAGTTTCCCTGCTCCGCTAAAACGCAAAAACGCATTGAGAGCGGCAAGCATGGAATTTGCGCTCGCTACCGCATAATGCTCGCCAAGGTATGCCTTGTAGTCCATCACAGCTTGCTTGTTGATCTCTCGATCTCCCAAAAAGCCGTAGAACACTCGTATGTCATGCAAGTATTTCTCCACAGTTGCCTTGCTTTTTTCGTTTTCTTTGAGATACACCGCAAATGCCTGCATTTGCCGCTTGTTTATTGAAAAAATCTCCATATTGTTCTCCTTCTTGTATGGCTTGTACTTATATTTTACCAAAAATACGAGAACAATTCATGCTTAAATTCACGATGTACGTGGGTACTGATTTTGATACCGGCGAGTTTATCATTACATATCCCGACGGACGCGATTGAACTGAAAGAAAAAGGGACGCCGCAGCGTCCCTTTTTCGTCGGGTATTACAAAAACGGCACGGGGAATCGTCCTCTCAGTGTCGTCCATATCGCGCCACGACACAGGGGACAGTCCCGCAGTAACATGTCCTACGGACACGTCACAGAGGACAGTCCCCGGTATCATGGCTTGCGCGTCCGGTTTGTTTGTGAGTTATCCCTCGCGCTGCCTTTTCTGCATCTGCCTCCATGAGATAAATCCGTAAAGGTCGTTGACAAGGAAGGCGGCAAAGCAGACCACGACCGATACGTAGGAGATATCCGAGAGTGTCGCCAGCGTCCACAGCACCAAGAGGACAACGTCGTTGGCGGCGTAGATCAGGGCAAAATACGGGCTTCTGCGCCAGGTCAGAAAGGCGGCAAGAAAGCTGGTGGCAACCGAGACGGTGCTTGGGATCAGGTTGGCGGTGCCAAGGGCGCGCAGAATGAAATAAAAGGCAACCGTCACACCAAGCGTCAGCAAAAGGGCAATGCCCCAATCGCGCGGACGCATGGCGGCAACCTGCACCTGACTTTTTTGCCCGTTATAAGGGTGACGCAGCCACGATACGAGAGAAAAAACAGCCATGGGCGCGGTCATGCCAAGGTAGGTGACCATCTCGCCATAGTAGGCAAAGGTCAGGGAAACGTAGCCGTATAAGAGGGAAAAGAGGATCATGAGCACCTGCCCTGCGGGGTTTCCCTTGGCACAAAAGATCAGCGAGGTCACGCCGATCAGGGAAGCGATCAGCGTCAGCGTGTCCGTGCCGCCAAACGCGAAAAAGCAGACGAGAATGGCAAGGCAGGAGCAGGACCATAACAGCCACTCGCCCAAAGAGAAATATTTGATCAGTTTTCGCATCACGAGCCTCCAAAAAAATAAGCATCCGCAGCGTATCTTCAAAGACCTAACGATACGCCTGCGAATGCAAAATGCATTCACCTCTACCCGGTGGCAGATGATATGTGTGTTGTGTGTATCAGTATAGCACGTTTTGCAGCACTTGTCAAGACAAAACGCGTTCTGCTTTGGCAGAACGCGTTTTTTGTGCTTTTTATACTTCCTGCATGGCAAGATATTGCTCTGCTTGGTGTGCGGCAACCGCGCCGTCCGCGGCTGCGGTGACCACTTGGCGCAGCTCCTTGGTGCGCACGTCACCTGCGGCAAATACGCCGGGCAGGGCAGTCTTGGTGCTCTCGTCGGCAACGATATAGCCGTGTGCGTCCAGCGTCAGCTGCTCGCCAAACAGCTCGGTTGCGGGCTGCCTTCCAATGCTGACGAACAAGCCGTCAATAAGGGTCTCTCTCTGCTCGCCGCTTGTAAGGTCGGTCAGCGTCACGGCATTGATGCGCTTGTCTGCGTGCAGTGCCGTCAGCGTGCTGTTCCAGCAGAACTCTACGTTCTCTGCGCGCATGAGCGGTGCGTGGTAGATCTTGGTGGCGCGCAAGGTGTCTCTGCGGTGCACCAGAATGACCTTCTCGGCAAGCCCCGAGAGATAAAGCGCATCGGATGCGGCACTGTTACCGCCGCCTACCACCATGACCGTCTTGCCCTTGTAAAAGCGACCGTCGCAGTGCGCGCAGTAATGTACGCCGCGACCGATCAGCATCTGCTCGTTCTCAAGTCCCAAAGGGCGGGGAGACGCACCCGTGGCGATGATGACGGTCTTGCCAAGATAGGTGCCGTCGGTGGTGACCACGCGCTTGATCTCGTCGGTCAGCTCGACCTCGGTGATCTCGCCGTACGCGCTCTTTGCGCCAAAGCGCTCTGCGCCCGCAGCCATTTTCATGCCAAGCTCCATGCCGTCAATGCCCGCGTCAAAGCCGGGGTAGTTGTCAATGATATCGGTGGTTGCCATCTGTCCGCCGGGGCAGATCTTTTCAATCACCAGCGTGTCAAGTCCTGCGCGCGCGGTGTAAAGCGCGGCAGAGTAGCCCGCAGGGCCGCCACCGAGGATGAGTGTGTCGTAAACGTGCTCCATATATCAAGGATATCAGAGCAGAGCCAGAATGGCTGCCTTGGGGCGCGCACCGGTTGCCTGATTTGCTACCTCGCCGCCCTTGAGTACGATCAGCGTGGGAATGGACATAACGTCGTATGCCTGTGCCAGCTCACCCTGCTCGTCTACGTTGACCTTGCCGACGATGATGTCGTCGCGCTCGTTTGCGATCTCCTCGATGGTGGGAGCGATCATGCGGCAAGGGCCGCACCAGTCTGCGTAAAAGTCCAAAAGCACGGGCTTGTCGCCGTTCTTGATCTCTTCAAAATTTTCCTTGGTTACGTGAATGATTGCCATAATTGTATTTCCTTTCTGTTAGATAAAGTCTTTTTAGTATGTGCGGATATGGGCGCGTTACTCCAATTTGCGAGAAAGTGCCGTTTCCGTAAGTTTATTATAACACAAATTGCGGTGCATGTCAATAAAAAAGGGGACTGATTCAAGTGGGTTTGAATCAGTCCTTTTTGCGTCGTTTGCGCCCGTGAAAGAGTATCCGTATGGTGCCCCTTCCCCCGCGGACACTCACTCCACTTCGTTCCGTTCGTTGCGGGCCCCCTTCCCCGTAGGGGACGGCTCTTTTGAGTTGCCCGTAACAGACAATCGTACAAGACGGACGCGCACTGCAAAGCCGTCCCCTACGGGGAAGGGGGCCCGCAGTGGAGCGAGAACGCAGTGAAGCGGAACGGTCGCGGGGGAAGGGGCACCGGCGGGACAACCTTCACGTCTTGTATAAAAAAGGGAAGCCGCTTTCGCGACTTCCCAAAACGGTTTTGTAATCATTTCCGGGGGAGAGATCTGCCCATTATTTACTCACCGAGCCCAAGCTCCTCGAGCGTCTTGAGCAGGTGCTTGGATGCGTTTTGGTGACCCGGGATGTTGGGGTGACCGTTGGTGCCGAGGTGGCTGGCGTTGCAGCGCACGGCGTACAAGCCTGCTGCCTCGCCTCCCAATTCATCCAGCACGTCCTCTGTCCATGCAAAGCGGCATTCGCCCATCATGTTGTGTACCCAGACGATGGGAACGTCCTTGCCGTAGGAGGCGCGAACAAAGGTGATCAGGCTTCTGACGCTGTCCTTAAATCCTTGCTCGGGCGCGCCGTGCGGATAGTCGTTGGTGCCAAGATTGATCACCACCGCGTCAGGCACTCTGCTAAATACGTGCTCCTCTGTCTGATCGCGGAAATAGGACGTCTTTTCGTAGAACTGCTGCATGTCAAAGGCAGGGTAGCCCTTGTGAACACCGATGCCGCTGCAGCCGATCATGGAGAAATCCGCATCCAGCGCAAGCGCGGTGAATGCTGCAAAGCTCTGCGTGCCGTCGTGCCATACCTGATTGCCGGGCTCCTCGGAGGAAGAGTTGCCCAGATTGCCGTAGCCGCAGGTAATGCTGTCGCCCAAAAATTCAATATAGAGAGGCTTGTCCGCGGGAGCGTCACCAAGCTCGCCCGTCAGCGTGACGGACACGAGCGTGCAAAGCGAGAATTGCGGCTCGGTCTGCTTGACAAAGCGCACGTTGTGCACCTCGGCTGTGTCAAAATTCGCAATGACCAGCTCGGTGGTGTCGGCGGTGGCGGCAAATCTGTGCTCCACTCTCTCGCCGTCGATAAAGACGGTGAAGTAGGTGTCTGCCGTTACCGAAAGCGCCAGCTTGACCTCGCCGTACATAACGCCCTCAAATTCAATGCCGGACATGACGTGGTCGCAGCCAAGCCCGTCGGCAAGCGGAATGAGTCTGCCGTGCTGCTTGAAGTGTGCCGTGTCCTTTGTCAGCGTGTAGGTGCGCTGCGAAAGCGTTGTGGGGTCGATCGGTTCGAATTCGGTGGTCTGCTCGGACGTTGTCATTTCTTGTGTTTCGATCATAGTGGTAGTTTCCTTTGTGTCGGTGGTATTGGGGTCGCTTTGTGTGCCTTGGCAAGCGGCGAACGCGCCGCAGCAGAGCGTTAAGATCAGCGGAAATATCATCAACTTTTTCATAAGGATTCTCCTTGTGATGTTTATGCTATCATTTTAGCATATTTTGCGCACGATGTCAATGCGGTGCATACAAAAAGGGAAGCCGCGTTTGCGGCTTCCCAAAGTGGGTTATGTAGGGACAGGCGTCCTCGACTGTCCGCCCTTGTACGGGTTGATCAGTCCTTCTTCTTTTTGAGCACAACTGCTGCAGCTGCTGCGGTAGCAAGCACTGCTGCACCTGCTGCCAGCGCCTTACAGCCCTTCTTTTGCTCTGCGGGCTCGGTTACCTGCTCGGAAAGACCCTCTGCGGTGGTCTCGCCACCCTCGGGAGCGGTGGTCTGCTGCTCGGAGGAGTCCTCTTGTGCAGCTGCGCCGCTGACGTAGCTGTATTTAAAGCGCGCGCCGGGAGCAACGTCGCCGGAAATGTAGAAGTCCATAATGTCGCCCGAGAACTTCTCGTAGTCGCCCTCGTCGTGTACGTTGTCGGTCCAGGAGAAGTTGAGGGTGAAGTTGTCGCCATCAAGACCCAGATCGCTCTTGGCAACCTTGATGGTCATGTATCTGCCGTCTGTGGTGTAAGCGCAATCTGCAACCTTAGTGGACTCATAGCCGTTGCCGGAGAACTTTTCAAGCACGACCGTGTCAGCAGATGCTGCGGACTTGTTAATCACGTATTCAAAGGTCTCCCAACCCTGATTCTGCTGATCGGAGTCGATGTACAGCGTCATCCAGAGCTTGTCGGTGTAGGGGGTAATGTCAGCTGCGCACTCTACGTTGAAGTAAACGTATTCGTCGTCGCGTGCAACCTGTGCACCGATGATATCGTTTCTGCCCGAGGTCTCGGTGTAAACCAGATCACCGTAGCCTGCGTGGTTTCTGTGCTCGGTGTTGCCGATGTATGCGCCGAAGTAGGGCTCAACTGCCTTCCACTGCTCCTGACCTGCCGTGATATCCATGGTGGTCTTTGCGCTGGGCGTGGGAATGGGGTTAACGCCCTTGTACTGACGTACAAAGTTTACCAGCTGATAGTAGTAGTGGTCCTTGAGATTGCCCTTGGTAGGCTCAATGTCACGGGAGAACTCGTCGTTGTACTGGTCGGGGAATGCGTTGGGAACTGCTGCGGGGGAGCCTTCGGGCCAGGTCTCGTATCTGCCTACGCGGAATTCGTTCCAGCCGGTAACGAATACGACTGCAGGGTCAACCTCCAGCGCGTATGCCCACTGCTCTGCAAAGTTGTAGCCCCACTTGGAAGCCTCTGCGCCTTCCTTGGCGTAGCGGTCGGGGTAGGTGGAGGTGTAGGAACGGCCTGCGATGTTGTCGCCGCTCATGGCAGCCAGCTCCTTGAGCGCGTAGTTGTGGTTCATAGCGATACCAACCGTGATCTGCTCAACCACGCCGTTGTTCTTGTCCTTGGAGGATGCAAAGTGCTTGGTCTGCGGATACATGGAAAGCCAGCCCCAGGTCTTGTAATCGGGATTGCTTGCCACGTAGCTGGGCTCACCTGCACGGAAGGTGAAGAACTTGGAGATTTCCTTTTCAAGAGGAGATGCGTTGGGGTTAAAGGATTCCTTGATCGCCATGATCATGGGCTTGCCGTCCAGATAGTACCAAAGGTTGGGGTACTTGTTGGTGCGGAACATGTCCTGATAGATCGAGGAAACCTGCATGTTGGTGTAGTCTCTGTCCCAGAAGGGGAGCATGAAGGAGAGCTTGGGAGTTTCCAGACCGTCGGTCATCGCGTCGTCCCATTCCTTGAGCAGCGCGTTGTAGGCTGCGTGCCAGGTGTGGTCGCCGTTGGTGTTGTCGGTAAAGATGACGTCAACGCCTGCGTTGGTCAACAGCTCTGCCTGCTTGCGCAGTACCCAAGGGTCTTCGCCGCTGTAGAAGCCGTAGATGGATTCGTTCCACCAGTAGGAAGAGGTACCCTTCCAGATCTCGTGATTGAAATCTCTCATAGCCTCGGGGTACTTTTCGCTGTACTCCTGCACGTTGACGGGCTCATCTGCAAGGAAGCCGCCCGTGTGCCAGGTCCAGTAGAACATCGCCAGCGTCTTGTTTTCTCTGGGTGCGCCAACCTCGGCATAGGTCAGCGAGGTTCTGCCAAGACCGTCGGTAAATACCCAGGTGTCGGGCATGACGGGATGGGTGTAGATCAGGCTGTCTTCGGGAATGACGTATTCGGGGGGAGGCGTGTGGTTGCCGTCAATGGTGTCACCGGGGGCTTCACACTGCGAGAAATAGTCTTTGCCGGGTGCTTCTTCCGAGAAGATCACCTGCATGTCGGGGTAAGCCACTTTGCCAAGTACAGGGAAGCCGTCCTTGTATACGTTACCCTCAAAGCCGGTGACCTCGGTGAACGTGTAGATTGCCGGAGGCTTGCTTGCGTTGTGAACTAAGAAGAGGTACTCGCCTGCGGGCAGCGACTTAAAGGAAATACCCTGCATGGCGTTATCAACCAGCACCAGGCGATTGGTCACAATGGGATCGACTGCCACGGTGTCTGCGTAAGTGCCCTTCCATTCGTAGACCGAAATATCGGCTTCCATATCGGTTGCGGTGTAGGTTGCCAGGTCAAATTCCACGCCGTTGAAGGGCGCGTTGACCTTGAGCTGTGCGCCAATGGATACGGTCATGTTGCTGGGCGCCTTTGCGTTGGTGGAGGTGTAGGGCGTTTTGGGGATACGTGCGTCAGCCGAGGGCTGGCAGGTGCCGAAGGGCTCCTCGGGCACGTTATCGTTTTCAAAGTTGAAATGCAATTCGGGTTCACCTCTTTGTTCTGTGCCGTTAAGATACAAAAATCCTTTGGAGTCCGTGGGGTCCTGGGCGGTCCAAACGCCGACCTGCCCCTTGGGCTCGGAGATGTGGAACAGGTACTCGCCTGCGGGCTGGGCATCAAATCTGAGCCAGTTGGTTGCATTGTCCTTAAGCGGTGCAAATCTCTGGCTTGCAATGGGGGCTTTGGCAATTGTGCTTGCATAGTCGCCCTCCCACTTGTACAAGGAGATGGTTGCCTCGGAATCGGTTCTGTTGTAGGTGGGCATGCTAAATCCAAATCCGTCAAACGAGCCGTTGACGATTGCGCGGTAGGAGTAGGTTTTTCCTACGGCAACCGCACCGCGGGTGCCCGTGCCGTTTTGTACGCTGATGCTTCTGGGTAGGTCATCCGCATATACGGCAAATGCCGAGAGAGTTGCGGCGAGCATACTGAAGCAAAGCAAAAAAACAAGCAATTTTTTTACGTGTTTGCAATGTTTCATAGTGTTCTCCTTTCGATTGTTGCAGATACGGGGGTGCTTGTGGGAACATTATAACATATTATATAGATACTGTCAATGCGATTGCGCGAGTTTAGGCGAAATGACGAAGTGGGATTTGGGGTGCGGCGACCTGCCGCGACAAAAAGTAACCCCTTGCCGCGCAAGGGGTTGGGAGTATGCATGTTTTGGCTTGCTCAAATGCCGTATTTGAGCTTGATGCGCGCAAGCTTATCCCCGATCGGCTTTGCAAAGATGCACAAAAAGAGCAGATTGGAGGCGGCGTAAAGCGCGGTGTGGGGCAGGGCGGCAATCAGCGCGGCGAGGTAGCCTTCAAAGGACAGGCTGCCCGTTGCCCACAGCACGCTCCACACGTCCATGACGGCAGAGAAGGCAACGCCCGCAAGCAGTCCGTACAGCAAAAGCAGCAAGCGGTTTTTTTGCAAGGGCACCGAGAGCAGCCCCGCGAAAAGACCGATCAAGCCCCAGCTAAGCATCTGAAAGGGGGTCCATGGACCTTGCCCGAACAGGAAATTGGAAAGCAGCGCGGACACAGCACCCGTGTAAAAGCCTGCCTGCGGTCCAAGGTAGATCGCGCAAAGCACGCAGATGGCGGTGACCGGTTTGAAAACGGGGATCAATCTGCCCACGATGCAAAGCGCGACCATGACCGACACAAGCACCGTGCGGCGCGTGCCGATCTCGCGGCTCTCAAAGCCTGCCACAAGCAGCGCAAGAGAGCATAGGGCAACGGCAAGCGAGACCCACAGGTATGCGCGCGCGTCAAAGACCAGTGCACCCAGTATCACCACAAGCGGAATGAGCACCGCGGGCAGGAGCACCGAGAGCATGCGGCGCAGCTTTGGGTTGGCAAGGTAGATCATTGCGTCCCCTCCCTGCACAGCGTCACCACGTCCTCGACCGTGACCGCGTTATCAAAGTATCCGCGCGTCATGCGGCGTGCGGCGGTGGTGTAAAAATTGTTTTCGGCAAAAAAGGCACGGGGCAAGCCGTCCGAGACCGCTGTGCCGCGGAAGAACAGGATGCAGCGATCGGCGCAAAGCGCGGCAAACTCCACGTCGTGCGTGACCATCAGGATGCTGACGCCTTGCAATTTCAGCGTACGCAGCACGCCCAGAAGCTGCGCCTTTTTGTCGGCGTCAAGTCCTTTGGTGGGCTCGTCCATCAGCAGCACGCGCGGCTTGGTGGCAAGCACCTTGGCAAGCGCCAAGAGCTGCTGCTCACCGCCCGAGAGGTCGTAGGGGTGGGTGTCAAGCAGGTGTGAAAGATCAAAGGGCAGCGCGTCGGGGGCAATGCCTGCGTCGGCAAGCTCCTCGCGCACCGTGTTGCACAAAAATGCGGTCTGCACGTCCTGCGGCAAAAGCGACAGGCACTCGCGGTACAGCTCCTGCCCGCGGTAGTCGCGCATGCGCTTGCCAAGCACGCGCACCTTGCCCGCATAAGGGGTGCGCAGCCCTGCGGCAACGCTTAACATGGTGGATTTGCCCGAGCCGTTGCCGCCCAGCACGCAAAGCAGCTCGCCCGTATATAGCGTCAGCGAGAGGTTTTGCAGCACGTCGGGCAGCGCGCGCTGATAGCGAAAGTGCACGCCGCACAGCTCAAGTGCCGCCTCGCGCTCTCCTTCGGGGGCGCTTTCGGGCAGGGCGCGTGCCTTGCCGTCAGCGTAGGCGGAGATGATCTCGCGCCCCTCGCGGATCGAGAGCGGATAGGTAGCGTCTCCCAGCGCGCAGCCCACGCGCAGGGCGGTGGGCATCGAGGCAAGCAGGGCGGGGTATTGCGCCAAGGTGGGCGCGAGTGATTTGGGCGTGTCCGCTCCCAATACCTTGCCGCCGTGCAGCACGATCAGGCGGTCGCACATGGGCACAAGCTCCTCAAGGCGGTGTTCGGCAATCAGTACGGTCAGGGAAAAATCGCGGTTGAGCTTTTTGAGCGTGTGCAAGAACTCGGCAGCCGCAATCGGGTCAAGCTGCGAGGTGGGCTCGTCCAAAATCAGCAGATCGGGGCGCATGACCATGACGGACGCGAGGTTAAGCAGCTGCTTCTGACCGCCCGAAAGCGCGCTGACGGGCAGATCAAACCAAGGCTCAATGCCAAAATAGCTTGCCATTTCGGCAACGCGGCGCGCAATTTCGTTTTGCGGCAGCCCCAGATTTTCCAGTCCAAAGGCAAGCTCGTGCCATACCTTGTCGCAAACGATCTGCTCGCTTGGCTGCTGGCAAACAAAGCCGATGCGCGCAGCGGCAGCTCTTGCGTCAAGCGCTGATTGCGGCGTGCCCTTGTAAAGGATCTCGCCCGAAAGGTCACCGTGCGGTGCAAGCGTGGGCTTGCAAAGGCGCAAAAGCGTGGATTTTCCGCTGCCCGTGCCGCCTGCGAGCACGCAAAATTCGCCCTCGTGCAACGCAAAGCCGATACCGTCGAGCACGCGGCGGGATTTTTGGGGATATGAAAAGGTCAGATCCTTGATTGCAAGTATTTCCATTTGACCGCGTCCTCCGTTTCTGCAAGAATTGGCAGCGCAACCAGTGCGCCGAAAGAGAGATAACCAAGCCATGACAGCGCGCCCGCATGGTGCAGCTGCATGGTGGGATAAAAGGTAAAGTCCAGCGCGCCGAGCGCCAAGGGGATCAGCGTGCCCGTCAGCAGGGCAAGCGTCAGGGAGAGCAGCAGCGCGTCGCGGCGCGTAAAGGTAAAGATGGCAAAGTGCGTGCGCTTACCCGTGCCGTAGCCGCGTGCCGACATGCTGCCTGCGGTCACAATGCCGTTTTCCAGCGCCCAGCCAAGCAGCACCCAAAAGATGCGCACGCCGCCGCGCGCGCGGTCGATGATGTTGTCCTCCTTGTAAAGCCCCAGCGCGGTCTGCGTCTGCTTGATCTTGCGCCATTGCTCGGTCAAAAGAGATACGTAGCGCAGCGCCATGGAAAGGATGAGCGAGAGTTTGGGTGAGAGCTTGCCGAACAGGTAAAGCAGCTTGTCGCTTTGCATGACGGCGGAAAATGCCGCGAACAGGTATAAAACCGAGACGATGGCGGCTGCCGAGCTTACTCCCCAGATCAGGGATTCAAGCGAGATGGGCGCGTTGCCGATCACGATCAGCACGGTCGCACCGTTGTGAGAGAGCAGGGGATTGATCAGCGCGGTGGCGGCAAAAAGCCCCCAGTAAAACAGGTGCGTGCCGCGCCTTTTGACGTCCCTGCGCAAAAGACACAGCGCAAGCGCGCCGAAAAGTGCCATGGCAAGCAGAATGGGGTGCATGCAGAGCATGGCGATTGCCGCAACCGAGAGAAAGTACACGGCTACTGATATTGGGTTGTATGTGTCCAAGGCTTTCATAGCCGTCTCCTTTCTGTATGATGGCTTCGCCATAGTGATGTTGCGCTATGCGCAGTGATGTTATGGCTTTGCCATAGTGATGTTGCGCTATGCGCAGTGATGTTATGGCTTTGCCATAGTGATGTTGCGCTATGCGCAGTGATG
>JAZRDG010000149.1:0-9009 GCA_045660125.1 Eubacteriales bacterium
ATCAGCAACGGAAAATGCGAGCCCGAAAAGACGGGCGAGAGATACGACTATCATGAAATCGGAGGGTGACCGTGGGGTCACCCTCCGATTTTCACCCCACGGACAACCCCATCATGAAAAGTTTTCGCCCGCCTTTTTCAAAAGGCGGCGCAGTCGAGGGCGCGCAGCCCTCGTCGCGCCCGCAGGCGCGAAATTATCCCACGGCTCGGTCAAGCATTACAGGATGAAAAGTTTTCGCCCGCCTTTTCCAAAAGGCGGCGCAGCCGAGGGCGCGTAGCCCCCGTCGCGCCCGCAGGCGCGAAACCTCTCCAACGCCGTTTTTTTGGTTCTTTTTTTGCGGCTACTTGCTCAAAAAAAGAACGGAATGGATTTTCTCAATGTAACGCATCCTAATTCTCTCCGTTCTTTTCTTTGACACCGCTGGCGCAAAGAAAAGAACCAAAAGAAACGCCGAGAAGTTTCGCGCCTGCGGGCGCGACCAAGGGCTGCGCGCCCTTGGAGGGGCGGGCGCTTTTTGAAAAAAGCGACGTAAAAACTTTTCATCGTTGGGGGTGGCGTTTTTTTGCAAAAGTTTATAAAAAATTCGCAAGAAAAAAAGGAAAATCGCAAATTTGTGCGTATATTATATATTGAACGAAGTATTGCAAAGGAAAGTGAGGTTTTACCATGGATCATACGCAGGATAACTTAGTGAATATTTTCTTGGAAAGGGAAGAATCTTCTCTCTCTCCCTATGCTTTCCGTACCTCGCAAACCAAAGGTCGCGAGCGCTTTCAGGAGCCCTGTCGCTTGCGTACCGAGTTCCAGCGTGACCGCGATAAGATCACGCATTGCCAGTCCTTCCGCAGACTTATGAACAAAACCCAGGTCTTCCTCGCTCCCGAGGGCGACCACTACCGCACCCGTCTGACCCATACCCTCGAGGTTACGCAGATCGCTCGTATCATGGCGCGCGCCCTGCGCTTGAACGAGGACCTGACCGAAGCCGCCGCGCTTGGCCATGACCTTGGTCATACCCCCTTTGGTCACGCAGGCGAGCGCGCCCTGCAAAAATGCTTTTCTCCCGATTTTTCGCACTATATGCAAAGCGTTCGCGTGGTCGAGCAGCTGGAAAATAACGGGCAAGGCTTGAATTTGACGTGGGAGGTCAGAGACGGCATTGAGCATCACTCCGGCTCGATCGACTATTGCGGCGCAAGTACTCTGGAAGGCGTTCTTGTAAAATACGCCGATAAAATTGCATACATCAATCACGATATAGACGACGCCTGCCGCGCAGGTATACTTACCTTAGAGGACATTCCCGCGCATCTGCGCGAGTGTCTTGGTCAAAAGCATTCCCAGCGCATCAACACCATGGTGACCTCGGTCATTCGTGCCTCGACCGATCAGGATCATATCTGCATGACCCCCGAGGTAAAGGCGGCGACCGACGAGCTGCGCGATTTCCTGTTTGAGAACGTGTACCTCAACCCCGTTGCCAAGGGCGAGGAGGGAAAAGCCGAGGATATGCTGATCAAGCTTTACGAGTATTTCGTAGGACATCCCGAAAAGCTGCCCGCATCCTATCGCCGCAATATCGATAAGGAATCGGTTGAGCGTTGCGTGTGTGACTACGTATCCGGCATGACCGACAGATATGCGATTCAGCTTTATAACGATCTGTTCATTCCGCAGGTTTGGAGGGGCAGATAAATGAGCATACCAAGAGAAGTCGTGGAGGAGGTACGCCACCGCACGGATATTGTGGAGCTGATCGGCAGCTACGTAACGCTTAAGCGTGCCGGCTCCAACTTCGGCGGTCTTTGCCCGTTCCACAGCGAAAAAACACCGTCGTTTACCGTGTTCCCCGATAGCGAAAGCTTTTACTGCTTTGGCTGCGGCGCGGGCGGCGACGCCATCACGTTCGTGATGAAAAATGAAAACCTGGATTACCCCTCGGCGATCGAGGTGCTTGCAAACCGCGCAGGCATTCGTATCGTGCACGAGAAGGAAAAGAACAATGCGGGCGGACTGACGCGTGCACGCGTGCACGATATGAACAGGGAAGCCGCCAAGTTCTTCCACAAGTGCCTGCTTGACCCCATCGGTGCAGAGGGCTTGCGCTACCTGACCGAAAAGCGCGGGCTGAGCATGGCGCTGATCAAGCATTTCGGTCTTGGCTTTGCGCCCGGATCGTTCAATATGCTGACCGATTATATGCATAAAAAGGGATATACCGATCAGGAGCTGGCGCAAGGCTTTCTGTGCGGCATCAGCCAGAAAAACGGCAGAGCCTACGACTATTTCCGTAATCGCGTCATATTCCCCATTATCGATACGGCAGGCAACGTCATCGCCTTTGGCGGTCGCGTTATGGATGACTCCAAGCCCAAGTATCTTAACTCATCCGATACCCCTGCGTTCCAAAAACGCAAGAATTTGTTTGCGCTCAATTTTGCCAAGAACTACTCGGCAGAGAGATTGATCCTTTGCGAGGGCTATATGGACGTTATCTCGCTGCATGCCTACGGCTTTGAAAACGCCGTGGCTACGCTGGGTACTGCAATCACCCCCGAGCAGGCAAGGCTGATGACCAAATATACCAAGCAGGTAGTCATTTGCTACGATGCCGACGAGGCAGGACAGCGCGCCGCCGTTAAGGCGATGGAGGTGCTGGGGCAGGTGGGCATGGACGTGCGCGTCTTGCACGTCAGCGATGCAAAGGACCCCGATGAGTATCTGCGCAAATTCGGAGACGCGCGCTTCCGCCGCTTGGTGGAGGGCAGCCGCACCGAGTTCTCGTATAAATCCGAAAAGATATTTGCCAAATACAGCATGGATATCCCCGAGGAGCGCATCAAAGCCTCCGAGGAGCTGTGCGCGCTGATCGCGCTCTCGCCCTCCAAGGTCGAGCGTGAGATCTATGCATCCACCGTTGCGGACAAGCTGCGCATCAGCGTAGACAGTCTGAAAAACGACGTGGAGCGCACGCGTAACAAAAAGCTGCGTGCCGCCAAGCAAAAGCAGGTGCAGGAAGCGAGCCTTACCGCACGTGGGTATGGCGACCGCGTCAATCCGGATACTGCCAAAAACGTGCAAGCGGTATCGGCAGAGCAAGCCATTCTCGGGCTTTTGATGCTGTATCCCGAGCACCGCAAGCAGATCACCGCAGGCGCAATTGCGCTGACGGAGGACGATTTCTTCTCCGGCTTTGGCAAGCGGGCATTTGCGTGCATCATGCAAATGGAAAATACCGAGGGCGGCTTTACTTACTCACTTCTGGGTGAATCGTTTACCCCGGATGAGATGGGCAGGCTGCAAAGCATGCTGCAGCAGCGCCGCGCTCTGGCAGAGAACGGCACGGCAGTATTGCGCGCCAGCGTGCAAACGCTCAAGGAGCAAAAGCAAAAGAGCGATGCGCGTGAGTCGGGCGACACCGTGGAGTCGATCAAGCAGCTGCTTGACGCTAAAAAGAAAAAAATATAAAAATATAAAGAACCCAATACGTGAAAGGAAACCAAAAAAATCATGACTGATACCAAAATCGTTACCGGTGAACACGACGAAAAGAAGATCACCATGGAGGAGCTGGTCGCCAAGGGAAAGAAGGGCGATCTCTCTGCGGAAGATCTGGACGACGCACTGGAGGAAATGGATTACGACCTTGACAGTATAGACAAGCTGTATGAGGCATTGGAGGATAGCGGCATTCCGCTTGGCGACGAGATCTCTTCTGCCGAGATGGACGAGATCGAGAGCGAGGTAGAGCGCTACAGTGACGGCGAGAATATGGAAAGACTGCTCGGACAAGAGGGTCTTGCCATTGACGACCCCGTTCGTCTGTACCTCAAGGAGATCGGCCGCGTGCCGCTTCTGACCGCAGACAAGGAGCGCGAGCTGGCTGAGAGAATGGCAGCAGGCGATGAGGATGCCAAGATGGAGCTGGTGGAAGCCAACCTGCGTCTGGTAGTCAGCATTGCAAAGAGATACGTAGGCAGAGGTATGTTCTTCCTTGACCTGATCCAGGAGGGTAACTTGGGTCTGATGAAGGCTGTTGACAAGTTCGACTACACCAAGGGCTACAAGTTCTCGACCTATGCAACCTGGTGGATCAGACAGGCAATCACCCGTGCTATTGCAGACCAGGCAAGAACCATTCGTATTCCCGTGCACATGGTAGAGACCATTCATAAGGTGTCCAGATACTCCAGACAAATGCTGCAGGAGCTGGGCAGAGAAGCAACTGCCGAGGAGATCGGTGAGAAGATGGGTATGAGCGCGGACAAGGTACGTGAGATCCTCAAGATCGCACAGGACCCCGTTTCTCTGGAGACCCCCATCGGTGAAGAGGAGGACAGCCACCTTGGCGACTTCATTCCCGACGAGGATACCCCCGCACCCGCAGAGGCCGCATCCGCAACCATTCTGCGCGAGGTGATCGAGCGCGAGCTGCACACCCTGACTCCCAGAGAAGAGCACGTTATCAAGCTGCGCTTCGGTCTGTACGATGGCAGAACCAGAACGCTGGAGGAGGTCGGACAGGAGTTCGAGATCACCAGAGAGCGTATCCGCCAGATCGAGGCAAAGGCACTGCGTAAGCTGCGTCACCCCAGCCGTGCACGTCATCTGAAGGGATTCTTGGACTAATTTATTGTAAAAATTTTGTGAATTGTCGGCGCGCCGAAAGGCTGCTTGCTGACGCAAAAATGCCCGTTTTGTCACCGTTCATCGGCAATATCCAACAAAGAAAACTGTGTCGTTTTGTAGGAAATGACGGGGGATTTCGGAGTGCGGAATTTCCAGATGCTGTAAGGTCAAAAAAGGTTTACAAACAGAGCCAAATTTGCCCTTGACACGGAGACAATTATAGTGTAAAATATATTGGTATGAAAATAATATGCCGACGCTCTGCCCAAAAGGGGTGGGGAGGAGGCGCTACGATTTGCAAGGAGGAATTCCAATGAGAAACAGATTTATCTGTCTGACGCTGAGTATGCTGATGCTGCTGACCGTTCTCCTGACCGGTTGTAACCGCGATAAGGATACGGCTGACGTAGAGCAGATCTCCGGTATTACGCTGACCATGTGGGTCATTTCCGATAAGGAAGTTGCCAATACCGATGCTGAGATGGCAGCGCTCAAGGCAAAGCTTCTCGCGCAGTACGGCGAGGGTGATGCTTACAACAAGGCTGTTGCCCAGGCTGAAGAAACCAGAGCCGCTTACGAGAAGGTAGAGGCTGAAATTACCAAGATCACCAAGTCCAAGTTCAAGGTTAACCTTGATTTGTACTACTATACCGAGGCACAGTACTACGGTGTAGAGGAATTTGACCGTGAAAAGTATGAAGATTTGAAGATGTCCGCTTCCGATGAGGAGGTTGCAGAGTATCTTGAGAAGTGCGGTAAGCTGACCGAGATCATGATCCTGAACGAGGAGTACCTGCTGCTCAAGGAAAAGGCTTCCAAGGCGCTCAAGAAGTACCTCAAGGACGCTAAGGCAGAGGGCAGAACTGATACCGAAAAGCTCAAGAAGGAATTCTACGAAGAGAATCCTCAGTATGCCGAGTTCGCTAACGTAAGCGACGATGAGGACGAGGAGGAGACCGGTGTTGTTGAGGAGCTCACCTCCTACAACGAGTACGAGATCGCCGAGATCGTATACCCCGAGCTCAGAAGCAACCAGGTTGACATCGTTTACCTGTCCGGCTTTGACCGTTACAACGAATTCATTAACAACGAGTGGATCCAGCCTCTGGACGAGGAGATCACCGGCGCTTCCAGAAAGCTGACCGACTACATCTCCGCAACGCTGCTCAGCGGTGTTCAGATCGACGGTTCTACTTACGCAATCCCCAATAACGTTTCCATCGGTGAATACACCTACATGATGATCGACAAGGAACTGTTTGACAAGTACTACTACACCATCGAGGACGTAGAGGACGTGCTTGACACCAAGTATTTCCTGGCTGACATCGCAAAGTTCGAGCCCGATGTTCTTCCTTTGAATGCAACCTACGAGGAGTGCATGAACATGCTGGTATGGTACTGGTCCATGACTTATGAGGAGCAGGAAACCTCCGAAGAAGAAGAGGGCGAGGATATCGGTGATATCGGTAGTGACTCCGAAGAGGAAGACAAGGAACCCGTTAAGCTGTACAATTACTATTTTGATAAGGAAGGCGACACCTTCTCGATGTTCGGTACTGTATACGGCGGCGCAGCAAACCGTAACCGCGGTAGCATCCGTCTGCAGTTCAGCAACCTGTTCACCAAGACCGAGTATCTTGATATCCTGCGCGAGCTGATGAACTTCAAGTTTGAAGGCTACTTCGGCGAAGCAGCAGAGGGCCAGACCGTTGCAGTTGACTTTGTCAAGGGCGACTCCTCTATCAAGAAGGATATGGAAAAGAACGGCTATTGCACTTACAATGGCAAGACCTACTATGCAGTGATTGCAGAGTATCCCGAAGCAACCGAGAACGAGCTGTACGGCAACATGTTTGCAGTCAGCGCATATTCTCACTTTGCAGTAGGCAGATCCATGGATATCATTACCTACCTCAACACCAACTCTACCATTCGTAACCTGCTTCAGTACGGTATCGAGGGTAAGAACTACGAGCTCAGCGAGCCCAGCGAGGGTCAGGTTATGACCATTCTCAACGACGACTACCAGATGACTCTGGAGAAGACCGGTAACGTATTTATGGCACATCCCGGCGAGGGCAAGAGAGCTGATGCTTGGGAAGGCGCAAGAGAGCAGAACAACGAGTCCCTGATCGACCCGCTGCTTGGTTTTGATTTCAACACCATGCTGGACGGCGACGAGAACGGTATGGACTGCGACGGCGTATACGGTGTTTCCAAAGAGGATGACAAGTACGTGCCCAAGGGTCTGATCGAGCTGATGACGCTCAAGAGTGCTGACATTCAGGCAAGACTGGATGCTTGCACCAACATCAACGAGCTTGAGGATCTCATCACCGCACTTAAGGATGAGCTCAAGGAATCCTCCAAGGACAACGCTTGGATCAAGAAGGCGAACAACCCTGCATACGATGCTGATGCTGAAAAGGATGGCGGAACCCCCGACGATCCTTCGGATGACGACCTGACCAAGGGTAATTCTCCTTACACGGTTTACGTCAACTGGCTGACCGAGTACGGCTACGACGTTCCCGCAAACTAATTAAAAATCATATGAAGCAAAGCCCGTTGCGTCAAACGCAACGGGCTGCTTTTGGAGAAGCTATGAAATATACGAATATAGTATGGGATTTTAACGGTACGCTGCTTGACGATATCAGGGCGGGCATTGACGCGGTCAACGATATGCTCTCGCGCCGCGGACTTGCAACCATCGACAGCGTGGAATCGTACCGTGAAATGTTTTGTTTTCCTATCATTGATTATTATGCCAAGGTTGGCTTTGATTTTGAGAAAGAGGACTACTATACCGTGCTTGCGCCCGAGTGGGTGGCGCTGTACCTGGAAAATTACAAGCACAGCACCTTGATGCCCGGCGCGGAGCAAACCCTGCAAACGCTCTCGGCACAGGGGTATACGCAAACGCTGCTGTCCGCAACCGAGCTGCAAATGCTCAAGGGGCAGGTGCAGGATCTTGGGCTGGAAGGCTATTTTTCCGAGATCTGGGGGCTTGATAACATTCATGCGGGCGGCAAGATCGGGACGGCGCAGGCTTGGCGTCAGGCGCATCCTGATGCCAAGGCACTGTTTGTCGGGGATTCTGTGCATGATTGGGAGGTAGCGTGTGCTGCCGGCGCGGATTGCGTGCTGTACTGCGGCGGTCACCAGAGCCGCGCGCAGCTGCAGGTTTGCGGCTGTCCGATCATTGAAAGCCTGGATCAGCTGATCGGATTTTTGGCTTGATATCTGCTTATATATAATATGGAAGAAAACGACCGCTTGATAAAGGCGGTCGTTATTTCTTTTGAATGCGAACGTTGCCTGCGTCGTCGGTCGTGATAAAGAATACCTTTTCGGGGCGCAGACCGTGCTGCTTGATCTGCTTATCCACCCAGTTTCGGTCAAGCCCCAGAGCGCGTAACGTGTTGTCGGCATACACGCCGTCGCAAAACACGGTGCGCATCATGCCGGTCTCTCGCGGCGTTATGCCAAGCTGCGTGGCTGTCGGCGGCGATTCTGCCGCTTTCTTGATAACGCTGATCTTGCCGCTGCATTCCATAATGGCGTATTGCACTTGGTTGACGTCGGAGATATCCTTCTGCCGCAGCTCGCACATCAACTCGTCCAGTGAAACGCGCGCCTTTTGCATCTGCGCTCTGTCAATCATGCCGTTGCGAACAAGAATGGCGGGCTTGGGGGAGAGCAGCGCCTTGGACCACGGCAGCTTGAGCGTGAGATAGGAGGTCAGCATTTCAAGCAAAGCCAGTGTTGTGACGGGAATGATGGCGTTTGTGAGCGGTATGGACGGATCGGTCAAGGGAACCGTGGCGATCTCGGATAGCAAAAGTGTGATGACCAGATCAGCCATTTCCAACTCGCCAAGCTGGCGTTTGCCCATCAGGCGCATAATGAGGATCAGAAAAACGTAGATCAGAACAGTGCGGATCAAAAGAGTTAACATGCTTTGTGCTCCGTATAGCGTAATGATATTATTGTGAAACCGACGCCGGATTTTATACATGCTGCATTTTGGCAGGGGAGTTGTGCAACCTACACAAAAACAATCACAAAAACATATACACTTTGGCGAACAAGATACTTGACAAAAGGGGAAGAAAGTGGTAGAATATTCAAGGTCGCGAGGGCGACCGAAAAACAGCGAAGCTCGAAAGAGTCGGTAGAAAAAAGTCAAAAATTTTCTAAAAAAGTTTTGAAAAACCTATTGACAAATCGAAAACGCTGTGATATAATAATCAGGCTGCCGCGAAAAACGGTAGCGAGTTACCGAAACGGTAACGAACATTGGTCCTTGACAATTGAATAACAGAGAGAAGTACAAAGCAAAAAAGTAAGTGCGAAATACGAATCTCGAAATTC
>JAZRDG010000150.1:0-28900 GCA_045660125.1 Eubacteriales bacterium
GGTCCGTATTCGCGCAGGTCGATGACGTAGGTATTGTCAAAATACTTGGCAAGATCGTACATCAGCTCTCTGTGCGCATCTGCCTTTGCCTCTGCCTCCTCGCCGTGATGGGGCGTTTTGGGCATGGTGATCAGGAAAAACTTTGCCTTGGGCTGGATCTGCTTATAGCGCGCGATCAGTGCGGCAAACTCGCCTGCAAAGGTGGGAGCGTTCTTGGAAGGATCCTCGGGATCAATGTCCGCCAAAGAGCCAACGGGCAAGCCAAGACCCCAAAGATCGTTGCAGCCCAGCGCCATGATATACGCCTGGCAAGCAAGCTCGGGGTTCCAGTATCCGTTTGCCTCGCCAAAGGATTGCAGATACTCACGCGCGGTCATGCCGCCGCGAGAAAAATTATATACCTTGGTGCCTGCCATACGCGCGATGTACTGCCCCCAGGAAATATCGTAAATGTCGTGATAACCGCGCTGTCCGTCGGGAGTCATGGACTCCAGCTCACCCGAGGAAAGGCTGTCGCCCACACAGGCGATGGTACGGAAAATGCCTACGAAGCCGCCGTCGCTGACCAGATTGTCAAGCGGCTTTTCATCGGGGATCGCGTAAAAATCATTGATATTCATGGATTACCTCCTGTAAAACAAGCTTTTTTTCAGTATAACACAAATACGAAAAAATAACAAGACAACGAAAGCACGAACTTTGCCCCTGATTTTTGTGCATATTTTTCAATATTTTTTGAGAAAAAGTACTTGACAAATAAAAAAGCTTGTGATATTATATATGGGTACGCGAAAGCGTATGGTTTGCGGCGTTAGCTCAGTTGGATAGAGTGTTTGGCTACGAACCAAAAGGTCAGGGGTTCGAGTCCCTTACGCCGCGCCAACAAAAAGAACAGGGAGTCCTAAGGACTCCCTGTTCTTTTTGAATGATGTTTGCCTTCGGCAAGTGATGTTGGCTTCGCCAATGATGTCGGCTTCACCTAATGATGCGTGGCTTCGCCACATTTTATGGCAAACATCGCATCATTGCGAAACGAAGTTGAGCAACATCATTTTGAGCGAAGCGAAATACATCATATCGCCGCAGGCGATGCATCATTTGACATATAAATAAATGTATGATATAATACTATAAAAGGAGGTGCAACAATGAAAGAAAACAAACTGGTCGAGCAGTCAATGGACTTTTCAGTAGATATTATCAACCTTGTTAAATTTCTAAAAGCAAACCATGAAACAATCATCGCCAATCAAATAGGCAGAAGCGGCACTTCCATTGGTGCGAATATTCACGAGGCGCAATATGCTCAAGGGACAAAAGACTTTATTTCGAAGCTTGAAATTGCCCTGAAAGAAGCAAGCGAAACCGGTTATTGGTTAGAATTGCTTTACCGGACAAAATACATTGATGAACCAACCTTCAAAATGCTTTCTTCAAAATGCACCTCATTAAGAGTGATGCTGATTGCATCTTGCAGAACAGCCAAGGGAAACATGCAATGAAAGTTTATCACTATACAGACAAATCAAATCTTGACAGCATATTGAAACATGGCCTTAAATCCACATCAAAATACGAATCGTTCACAAAACTTAGACAAAACGTGGTATTCTGTTGGCTTTCACCTTCTGATAAAAAAATATTTTCCGGTGATGAAATTTGCCTCGAAATAACAGTCAATGAAGCAGATTGCATTGGATTACATCAGCTTTGCAATGATGTATAAACATGGAAACACCATACATAACGGTGCAAAGCTTCCTCAAAATGAAACTGCTTCGGAATTATTCGTAAAACTATACGAAACAACCGCCCTTCCATTATCGCAATATGCAGACAGCAATTTGTTTTCTCCTGAAGTGTTAGTGAAAGGAAATATCCCGCCGGAATACATTCGTATTTACAACGGTCTGTAACACGCGCAAATGAGCAAGGGCGTAAAACGCCCTTGCGATGTTCTGAGTCCCTTTCTTAGCCTTTGAACTTTGATTCGCACGACACAGGCGACAGTCCCCTGTATCGTTACCGCCTACAAAAAAACACCCGCACCGCGAATATCTCGCGGTGCGGTTTTTTCTTTAGTTATATTGGATCAGCTCTTGATCTGCGTTCTCTTGAATGCAAACAAGCTTGCCCAGATAAGCAGCAGAATGTGCACGACCAGCACGCCTGCGCCCACGATGGTGGAGCAAACGTACGGAATAGCACCCCAGATCTGCGCCATCAGCATGCTCTCAAGTCCCATCAGATCGCCAATGTTCTCCATCATACCCGACATGAGCTGGGTAACACCAAAGTCCATGGAGGTGACAAGCAATCTATCCATGCTCAGATACGGCAGCACGGTAGCCTGCAGCGCGTAACCAAACACGCCCGTGTAGTTGGCAACGATCAGGGCAAGTGCCTGAATGTCGGTTGCAAACATGAGCACCAGCATACCGCACACGATGCCCAGCACGCCCTTTTTGGTCAGCACGCTGATAAACAGGCACAGCATTGCGTACAGCATAACGGGCAGCGTCAGAATGATCAGCGCCCACAAATGCTCGGCAACGGCGGGAATGGGCAGCACCTGTCCAAGTACTACGCCGTAGCCCGACGCGAACAGCGTGCTCTCGCCATAGAAGAACAGGTCGATGACGTGATTGATCAGCGCAAACGCGTAGGTAATGACAAAGCTTGCGGCCATCATGCCGCACACGTAGAGCAGCAGCGTGGCGATCTTGGAGCCAAGCAGCTTGGTTCTGGTCTTGGGACGAATGACCCACAGTCTGACCGTACCGGTGGCAAACTCACGCGACAAAATCATGCTGGCAAGCACTACCGTGACCGCACTGATCAAAAACGATGCGGTTGACAGGTTGCTTACAAAGGTATCCTTGGCACCGCTCGCGCTCATGCCCTCGGGCAGAATATCGTGCATATAGGCGTATTCAATGGCAACGATCGCCTTATCCAGCGTGCGGATCTGGTGATTTTGATTGCTCTTGTTTGCCATGGTCAGCAGAATGAAATCACCGTTGAGCTCATCCTGCATGATGTCTTTGATGGCATAGCGGCGCGACTCCAGCACCGAAGGCAACAGGTAATGCACCAGCGAGAATGCATTGCTGTTGGGGCTTGCGCCCTGCTCCTTGAGATACTCGTATGCGTCGATGGTGCGCTCATGATCCTCGATCATACCGCGTGCATGCGTGATCTCCAGCTCCAGATATGCGCGTTCCCACTCGGCGTTCTCGGAGGTTTGATCCAAATTTTTTATGCTCTCCTCCATCTGCGCGATGGAATTTTCGTACGCCAGAATTGCCTCCTGCTTCTTTTGGATCAGCTGATCGTAATACGCATCCGGCTCAATGGTCAGCGCGTATTGCTCGATCTCGGAAATCATCCGGTCACAAACCGGCTTATACACCGAAACCGCATCCAGAACGTCCGACCAAGTGCACTCAACGCGCGAGCCCATATCGTCCAAGCGGTAGATTTTGATGACCCATGCGCCCGTGGCGGGATCCTGCTCCTCGAATATGTCAAACCACAAATACTCGTCGGTATATTCAAATCCGGTCAGCAGATAAAAGAGATAATAATCCCTTACCATATCCTCGGGCGTATATTTGCCGCTCTGCACGCCGTTGTAGATCTCTCTCCAACGGTACAGATTGTTCATATCGCGCTGGATTTCCTGCACGATCCATTCCTCAAGCTGATTTTGCTCAATGAAATCATACACCTCGGCTTGGGACATTGCTTCGGCATAAGAGGATTTATAGCCGTCCTCCCAGTCCTCTTGTGCCTGCTCGCGCAGCTTATCTCCCTCGGATTTGGGATCCTTGAACACCACGCGCAGCACGCCGGCAAGTGCGCTGTCGGGATCGCTTTCGATCTGTTCGATCGCCCAATCGTAAGCGGCACTCTCGTTAAACATATCTCTGCCATAGTTGAGCAGGTTATTCAGCGGCGTCATCAGCACCGAGGTAAAGAAGGACACGATGATGACAAGGGCAAGCACGATGCAGGAAAGCACCACGTAGGTCTTTTGCGCTCGCAGCTTGATCCATTCGTTCTTAATCAGTTGCTTCATGCTGCGCCACCTCCCTGTTCAGAGGAATCCTTGCCGCGACGCTTGCTTACAACGGGCTGCGTGCCCACGTCTGCCGTGTCGGTCATTTCAAGGAAGGTATCCTCCAGCGTTTTCTTTTGTCTTGCAAGGCTGTATACGCGCACGCCCTCGCGGCAAAGCAGTGCCATGATATCCGGCACGCTCTCGTGGGAAGCGTCAAAGCTCAGCACGCCGTCGTACTTGACGCCCGTGCAAAGCACGCCTGCTCCAAGCAGCTCGATCGCCTTGTCGCCGTCCGGCGTTTCCAGCGTATAGTGCGAAACGTCGCCTTCCTCGATCATGCCCTCGGCATCCAAGGAGCGGAAGCCTACGGTCACGCCGCGGTCGATAATGCCCACGCGGTCACACATCAGCTGCAGCTCGGAAAGCATATGGCTGGATACGAATACCGCCACGCCCTCCTCGCGCGAGAGCTTTTTGAGCACGTCACGCAGCTCCTTGATGCCCGCAGGATCAAGTCCGTTGGTCGGCTCGTCCAAGATCAGCAGCTTGGGTCGGTGCAGCACCGCCTGTGCAATGCCCAGACGCTGACGCATACCAAGCGAATACTTGGCGATCTTATCGTCAATGCGGCTCTCCATGCGCACAAGTCTTACCACCTCGTCCACTCTCTCGGGGGGCAGCTCGGGGTACATGCGCAGGTACTGCTCGAGGTTCTGTCTGCCCGTCAGGTACTTGTACATCTCGGGGTTTTCGATAATGCCGCCCACGCAGCGCATCGCGCTCTCAAATTGCTTGACGTTGTCATATCCGCAGATGCTGATCTCACCGCTCTCCATGCGCAAAAGTCCCAAAATCAGCTTGATCGTGGTGGTTTTGCCCGAGCCGTTCGGACCTAAAAAGCCGAAAATTTCGCCTTCCTTAACGTCCAGCGTAATATCGGACAGGATCTTGCGCTTTCCAAGGTGCTTGGACACCTGCTTGATCGAAAGCACAGTTTGCTTCTGTTCCATAAGGATCTCCTTTCAGAAATGTCGGGATTCGTATATCAAAGGTAGGTGACCGTTTGCTCCAGCGGCTTGCGGTCGGTGTGTCTGGGTGAGGGCGTGCCGTCGGGCGCGGGATAGCCAAGCGCGAGCAAAAGATGCGGCTTGACGTGATCGGGCAGGTCGAACAGCTCGCTTGCCTTGGCGTGGTCAAAGGCGCAGATCCAGGTCGAATCCACACCAAGCGACTTTGCCGCCAGCATCATGTGCGTGGCAACGATGGATGCGTCCATTTCCGCCATGGAGTGATGCGTTACGGGGCGGTTGCATGCAATCTCCTCGTCACCGCATACAAGCAGCACCAAGGGCGCGCCGTAGCAGGCGTGCAGCTCCAGCTGCTTTGCCTTTGCCTCGGGGCTTTGCAGCACGAGCACCTTTTGCGACTGGTTATTCTTTGCGGTGGGCGCAAGCTGCCCTGCGCGCAAAATCTTTGCAAGCGCCTCGGCGGGCACGGGATCGGGCAAATACGAGCGCACCGAATAGCGCTCGGCACAAAGCGACATAAAATCCATGGTAAGCCTCCTTGGTTTTCTTTCATTGAATTCAGTATAGCACATTCTTCCACGGTAGTCAAGATTTTTTTGTCTACCATGGGTAGAACGGGCTATGCCGGAGGTTGATTGTTTTGTACCCACCCCTTTGCTTGTAGGGGAGGATATTATCCTCCCGCCGGTATAAAACTTGGTATTCCGCTTGGGTGTCGATACCGGCATCTGGCGCTGGCGGGAGGATGATATCCTCCCCTACAAACAAGGGCTGCAGAAATAATTTTCCCATGCCTGTATAAATCCCCCTTGCACGGTGGAAAATATAAGCGTACCTACCAAGGGAACACAGTTACAAAGGAGAAATTATTTATGTGGGAAAACTTTAAGGAATCCGAATTTGGGAAAAAGCTGATCAAGGTCTTTTCCAACAAGGGCGTGGTCATTACCACCGTGCTGGTGGTCATGGTGCTGACCATTGCCATTACCGCCACCGTGGCAACCAACCGCGCACACAAGCAGAACGCCGAGCAGAACGGTAAGCTGCCCACCGACACCACGCAGCAGACGCAGAGCACCCCCGACACCGATGCGGGCGGCAGCGGTGAGGACACCGTGCCCGTTTACAACGAGGGCAACGGCACTGAGCAGGTAATTGAAAAGGTTGAGGGCTATGCCCTGCCCGTACAGGGTAAGCTTGGCGCAAAGCACGACGCAACCGTTCAGGTATGGTCTCCCACCATGGAGGAATACCGCATCCACCTTGGCATTGACATCACCACCGAGGACGCAGCCCCCGTTTACGCAGCCGCAGCAGGTACTGTTGCACAGATCTGGGATGACCCCATGATGGGCACTTGCGTTGCCATCTCTCACGAGGGCGACGTTGTCACCATCTACAAGAACCTCTCCGCAAACCTTGCCGAGGGCATTGTTGCAGGCAAGCAGGTCACGGGCGGTCAGCAGATCGGTATTGTGGGCGGCACTGCAACCTTAGAAATGGCAGAAGCACCCCACCTGCACTTTGAAATGACCGAGGGCGGCCTGTCGGTTGACCCGCTGGAGTATTTCTCCGACAAGGACGTCAAGACGCTCAACACCTACGAGGACGCCACCGAGGGCAAATAACGCCATAACGCAAAGCGCACACGCAAAAAGCGTGTGCGCTTTTTGCCGTCATATATACAGACGGCATTTGGTATGATTTGGTTTCACATATTTGCAAATATTTTTTCAAGCTCGCTCGGCTGATTTACCAGCACCTTAGCTCCTGCCCCGATCAGCACGTCCGCGCCGCGGTAGCCCCAGGTGACGCCAACGGGCAGGCAACGCGCGTTGATGGCGGTCTGCATATCCACGTCACTATCCCCCACAAAGGCGCATTCCTCGGGGGCGACGCCCATGCGTGCGCAAATCTCCCACACCGCCGTGGGATCGGGCTTTGTGGGTACGCCCTCGATCTGTCCCTGCGCGATCACGACCGTGCCCGCGGGCAACAGCTGCGCGGCAAGACCTTTGACCATTCTGTCCTGCTTGTTGGATAGAATGGCAAGCGCGTACTTCTCCCCCAGCTTGCACATTGCCTCGACCATGCCGTCGTAGCACATATTGGTATGCGTATAGGTTCTGTCGTACATGCCCTGATAAATATCCAGCGCCTCGTCCACGCGTGCGGGATCGACACTCACGTCTGCGGGCAGCGCCTGCCTGATCAGCTCGCGCGCGCCGTGGTTGATAAAGCGGCGGATATCCGCATCGGTATGAGTGGGATACCCCAGCTGCTCCATGGTAAGATTGACGCCCTCGCGAATGGCGGAAATGGTATTCGCTACCGTGCCGTCCAGGTCAAAAATGATTGCCGTGATCATATCTGTCTCCTTGGTTTCATGTAATAACCCCACCGACAGCTCCGCGTAGCGGAGGTATTCATCCATCGAGCAAGGCGTTTTTCCTCGAGATTCTTCGCTACGCTCGAGAATGACACGAGGGAAAACGGCGCCGCGAAGGATCTCGGCGGGGCTCAAATTCTCAAATGATGCATATCGGGGTTCACTCCGATTGCATTATACCACACAACCGCTCTTTTGTCAATTTTGCACAAGCGATTTCTCGCGAATTTTGCGAAAATCGTGATTTCACTTCTGTTTTTTTGTGCAAAAGTGTGATATAATAATTAAGATAGCGTATTATGTCAAAATTTGAGTACGGAAGGTTATTATGATTAGAAACGATTTAAGAAACATTGCAATCATCGCACACGTTGACCACGGTAAGACCACGCTGGTTGACGGACTTTTGCAGCAGGGCGGCATTTACCGCGACAACCAGGAAACCGTAACCCGCGTTATGGACTCGGGCGCGCTTGAAAAGGAGCGCGGCATTACCATTCTCGCAAAGAACACCGCCGTACATTACAAGGATACCAAGATCAACATCATCGACACCCCCGGCCACGCCGACTTTGGTGGCGAGGTAGAGCGTGTGCTCAAGATGGTAAGCGGCGTTATTCTGCTGGTTGACGCAGCAGAGGGTCCCATGCCGCAGACCCGCTTCGTTTTGCAGAGAGCGCTGGAGCTGAACCACCGCGTGATCGTTTGCACCAACAAGATCGACAAGCCCGACGCACGCCTTGGCGAGGTGGAGGACGAGATCCTGGAGCTTTTGATCGACCTCAACGCAAGCGACGAGCAGCTGGATTCCCCCATGCTGTACTGCTCGGGCAGAGAGGGTAAGGCTTCCTTTGATCCCGACAATCTGGGCGACGACCTGACCCCCCTGTTTGAAACCATTGTGGACTATATCCCCGCCCCCGAGGGCGACGAGGACGGCGAGCTGCAGCTGCTGGTTTCCTCTATCGACTACAACGATTTCGTGGGTAGAATCGGTATCGGTCGCATTGAGCGCGGCAGCCTGAAGGTCAATCAGGACGCGCTGATCTGCAACTACTACTCCGCAGAGACCCCCAAGAAGATCCGTATCGTTACCGTGATGCAGATCGACGGTCTGAACCGCGTGCCCGTAGAGTCCGCCAAGGTTGGCGACATCGTTTGCTTCTCGGGCGCGGGCGATATCTCGATCGGCGATACCATTACCTCGACCACCTGCCCCGAGCCGCTTGAGTTCGTTAAGGTCAGCGAGCCTACCATGGAAATGACCTTTGCGGTCAACAACTCCCCTCTGGCAGGCAAGGAGGGTAAGTTCGTTACCTCCCGTCAGATCCGCGACAGACTGTACCGCGAGCTGCTCAAGGACGTTTCCCTGCGCGTTAACGACGGTGACACCACCGACGAGTTCCGCGTTGCGGGCAGAGGTGAAATGCACCTTTCCATTCTGCTTGAAACCATGCGCCGTGAGGGCTTTGAGCTGGCTTGCTCCAACCCCCGCGTGCTGTTCCAGGAGATCGACGGCGAAAAGTGCGAGCCTATGGAGCGCGTTACGCTTGACGTGCCCAACGAGTACGTTGGCGCAGTTGTGGAAAAGCTGGGTCAGCGCAAGGGTGACCTCTTGGAAATGAATCCCCTTGGCTCGGGCAACCGCATGAGAATTGAGTACCTCATTCCCTCTCGCTGCCTGTTCGGCTACCGCTCCGAATTTTTGACCGCAACCCACGGCGAGGGTACCATCAACACCATTTTTGCAGGCTATGAGCCCTACCGCGGTGAGATCACCATGAAGTTCACCGGCTCCCTGATCGCATCCGAGGCAGGCGAGACCACCCGCTACGGTCTGTACCAGACCCAGGAGCGCGGCAGACTGTTCGTAGGTCCTCAGACCGCTGTGTACGAGGGCATGATCGTGGGCGAGAACCCCAAGAACGACGACATTGCCGTTAACCCCTGTAAGGAAAAGCACCTGACCGCAATCCGTTCTTCGGGTGCGGACGAAAAGCTGCTGCTCACGCCCCCCATCATTATGACGCTGGAGGAAGCGATCGAGTACATCACCGACGATGATTTGATCGAGATCACCCCCAAGTCCATCCGTCTGCGCAAGAAGATCCTGAACACCGAGCTGCGCATGAAGGAAATGATGCGCAAGCGCCGCGCTATGGAGCAGGGTAAGTAAAAACCAAGCAAGGACTCTCCCGTCCGTTTTGGGGAGAGTCCTGTTTTTTTTGAGCCGTAGGGGCGGATTCCATATCCGCCCGCGGGATCGAGCGACCATGAAGCGTCCTCTTTTTTACAACGGACGTGCAATGCACGCCCCTACAAACTTCATCATGCCCCTGCGCTGCTGATTGGCATCGAAAATCCTTGACAGCGCGTTCGAAATCGTATATAATGAAGCCAAGAAAAGGACAAGGAGGGGGCGCTATGCAACACAACACAGGCTTGGTTTCGGTATCCTTTCGCGCGCACTCACCGCGCGAGATTCTTGGCGCGATGCGCGACGCGGGGCTGCGACGCATTGAATGGGGCAGCGACGTGCACGCACCCTGCCGCGACGAGGCGCGGCTTGACGAGCTGGTGGCGCTGATGCGCGAATTTGGCGTTTTATGCTGCTCGTACGGCACGTATTTTCGTCTGGGGCAGACGCCGATGGGCGAGCTGGAGCACTACATCCTTGCCGCCAAGAAATTGGGCACGGACGTCCTGCGCGTATGGTGCGGCACGAAATCGGGCGCGGACATGACAAAGGACGAGATCACCTCCCTGCTTGAAAGCTGCCGCGCGGCTGCTGCGCTGGCAAAGGCGCACGGCGTGACCATTTGCACCGAGTGCCACATTGGTACCTTTACCGAGCGAGCCGAGGACGCGCTGCACCTGATGCAAGCGGTCAACTCGCCGCATTTTCGCACCTACTGGCAGCCCTTCCAGACGCGCACGGTTGAGCAAAATATCACCTACCTGCGCACGCTCGCGCCTTACGTTGTGCACCTGCACGTGTTCCAGTGGAAAGGCAGCAGCCGCTATCCGCTATCCGATGGCGTGGCTGAATGGCGCGAGTACCTTTCCCTGCTGGACGCGCCGCACACCCTGCTGCTTGAATTTATGCCGGACGATTGCCTTGCCACGCTGCCGCGCGAGGCGCAAACGCTTGGCAACATCATAGGAGAGAGCTTATGAACGCTATTTTTCTGTGCAACAGCCCACATAACGTGCACCGCGTATACGACACCGGTGCGATAGATCGCCTGCGCACGCTTTGCGACCTTGACGAGCGCGTTTACACGTCAACCGAGCTTGACGCCATTCCTGCCGACACAGAGATCGTCTTTTCCACGTGGGGCATGCCGTCCTTGACCGAGGAGCAGATCGCGCAGCACCTGCCAAGGCTGCAAGCCGTCTTTTACGCTGCGGGCAGCGTGCAAGCCTTTGCGCGCCCCTTTCTTGCGCGCGGTGTCAAGGTGTTCAGCGCATGGGCAGCCAACGCAGTACCCGTTGCGGAATACACCGTAGCGCAGATCCTGCTTGCAAACAAAGGCTTTTTTGCACTCTCGCGTCTGCTTGGCGAGCAAAAAATCGCAGAGAGTCACGCGCGCAAAGCCGAGTACCACGGCAACTACGGGCAAAGCGTGGGCCTGATCGGCTGCGGCATGATCGGCTCGCTGACCGCAGAGATGCTCAAGGCTTACAAGCTGCGCGTGCTGGTGTACGATCCCTACCTCTCCCCTGAAAGAGCTGCCGCGCTGGGCGTGACCCCTTGCTCCTTGGAGCAGCTTTTTGAGAGGTGCGCGGTGGTATCCAACCATCTGCCCAACAACGCTTCAACGCGCGGCATGCTGACCTACGCGCACTTCTCGCGCATGCGTCCGAACGCGACCTTCCTTAACACGGGGCGCGGCGCGCAGGTGGTGGAGGACGATCTGGTGCGTGCGCTGTCCGAGCGTCCCGACCTGACCGCGATTCTGGACGTAACCGATCCCGAGCCCAGCCCTGCAGAGCACCCGTTCTACACGCTGCCCAACTGCATTCTGACGCCACACATTGCGGGCAGCATTGGCAGCGAGGTATGGCGCATGTCTGCCTACATGGCGGACGAATTCGCCCGTTTTTCGGGCGGCGAACCCACCAAATACGAGGTAAGCGAGCAGATGCTGGCTACCATGGCGTGAATAAAAGGCTGCTTCAAGCATTTGAAGCAGCTTTTTTGTACGTATAAGACGTGAAAGTCAAGCGAATGATGCCCCTTCCCCCGCGGACACTCACTCCACTTCGTTCCGTTCGTTGCGGGCCCCCGTCTCGCTGCGCCTCGGTCACGCTCGGGTTCTGACATGCCACCGGCATGTCATTCATTACCCTCGCGCCGCTTCGCTACCCCAAAGGGGACGGCTTTCTAAAGTTACCCGCAACGGACAATCGCACAAGACGGATGCGCGCTGCAAAGCCTCCCTCTGTGAGGGAGGGGGACCACGAAGTGGTGGTGGGAGTCGGACGCGCACTACAAAGCCTCCCTCTTTGAGGGAGGGGAACCACGAAGTGGTGGTGGGAGTCGGACGTGCACTGCAAAGCCCCCCTCTCCGAGGGGGGGCTTTGTAGCGCGCCCTTTCTGCGAAGTAAGCCTATATGTGGGAAGCCTTGCATATACACAATTTTTGAGCGCGGTATCCACATAACCCAATCCAATGAAAAAAGCTGACCCAAGTCAACTTGAGTCAGCCTTTTTGTTATGGTTTTATTGCGTTACATCAGCGCTCTGTACAGCGTGGTCAGCACGTCGCCGTCCTCGATGGCGGTGGGTGCGATGACGACCAAGCCCTCGGCGGTGATGGTGATCGCCTTGCCTGCTGCCTTGATTGCCTCGGCGGGCATGACGTACTCAATGCCGTAGTGATTATAGGTGGTCAGTCCTTCGCAGGAGACACCGATAACCTGCTCGACAAATGCCTTGGGCAGGTAGAATTCCTCGCCTTTACCCATGAGCGTTGCCTTGGTGCTACGCGCATCCAATCTGACCTGCTTGCCGCCAGCAAACGCGTAGTACGAGCCAGCCTTGAGCACGATCATATCATCGGTCAGGCACTCGGGCGTCTTAACCTCGGTTTGCACCGTGGTATAGCGGTAATTGAAGCGATCGTTGGGCGCGGTGTCACCCTGATCAAGGAAGTGCATGACGTTGCCGTCTACTACGGAGTTATCTGCCCACTTGAAATCAAAGGTGTCGCCAAGGTTCATGACCGAGCGTGCAACCTTGATCTGCAGCACGTTGCCGCGCAGGTTGAATTCACCCTGTCCGACCGTCTCAAGCTCCCAGGCGTCCTTGCCTACGAACTTTTCAACAGAGACCTTCTTGCCATCGCGGCTGCGGTTGATCAGATAATCATAGCCGTACCAGCCGGTCTGCGCGTTGCAATCCGCATCGATAAACAGATTCATCCAATTCGTGCCCTCGGCTGCGGTAATATCCGCTGCACACTCTGCAAAGAAATACAGATTTTCCGCATCGGACGATACCTTGGCGGTCACGAAATCGTTTCTGCCCGAGGTGTTGATATAGCGGAAATCGCCCACGTAAGAATAGTGGTCGCGGTGCGCGGTGTCGCCTGCATAATCGCGGTACTCGGGGCCTACGATGTTCCACTGCCCCACGTCGCCCTCAATGTCGATCGCCCACTGCTCAAAGGCAGCCTCCTGCGCACGAGAGCCCTTATAGGTACGGATATTCTGCACCATCTGGTAGAAATAGTTGTCGTTAAAGCCACCGGTCATGGGCTCGATGTCACGCGAATACTCGGTGTTGAACGCGTCCACGTAGTACCACTGGTACTTGGGGTTCTTTTCGTCTACCTTATATTCGTTACAAATGGTCTGACCCTGCGCGGGATTGCCTGCGCTGCCGCCCCAGCGGCCTGCCCACCATTCGTTCCAGCCCGTGATCATGATCAGCGGAGGATCGACCTCTTTTGCGTAGTCAAAGTGCTCCTGGAATGCAAGTCCCAGACCCGAGGTGGTGTTCATGAGCGCATAACCAAAGTCCCAATCGCCCTCAAAGGAAGGAATGCCGTTCTTCTTGGTATAGCTTCGACCGCCGTTTGTGCCAGCGCTTCCGTTTGCCCAGAAGCCGCACATAACAATCATCTGCTCAACCTCGCCCGTGGTGGAAAGACCGGGAGACTGCGGATACATATCTGCCCATGCCCAGCGACCCTTACCGTCCTTGCTGGTGTACCAGCTATCGGAGGTGAACGCCCAGCTCTGGCGCGCGGTAAAGAAATCGTTCATTTCATCGGGCAGCGTTCTTGCCAGCGAATCGGGATAGAAGATCAGCGGCTTGCCGTCCCATTCAAACCACATGTCCGCATACTTGCCCGTTGAATAGTAGGTATTCCACAGGAAGTTGAGCGAGGCTGCTGCAAGAGAATCGGTGTTACCGCAATGGAAGCAGACCTGCGGCACGTTATAGCCCTCGGTGCGCATTTCGCTCCATACGCGCAGCAGCGCCTCAAGGTTGCGCTCGTAAATGATGCCGTTGGTGGCGTCCACGTAGATAAAGTCCACGCCTGCCTCAGCAAGCATATAACCGTGCTTACGAATGACCCACTCGTCATCCGAGTTGTAATAGCCGAAGTACGGCTCTGCCCAGTAGTGCGCAAAGCCAAGGCTGCCCTGCGGGATCAGATCCCACACGGCATCCACGCCGCCCGAGAGATACGCAGCGGTGTGGTCATACAGGTTGTACTGTCCCTGCTCCGAGGCGTTGTGCCACATAAAGTAGAAAATACCAACCTTTTTATCGTTGGGTGCAGCGGTTTCGCCGCCCACGGGGGTAATTCTGCCTACGTCGTCGGTTGCTACCCACGTATCCGCAAATACGTCACGCGAATTGAGCATATCCACGGGATCGGTGGTCGAAACGGTAGACTCGCCCGACACCTTCATGTTACTGATCTTTACGGCTTTTTTCATATGATGCGTCCAAATGCGCGCATATCCCGTTTTTGCCACCGGCTCGTCAAGCGGCTCGGTGATATCGGGCTTGTCGCTTCCTTCCAAATAAAATTCCAGCTTATCGTCACTGATCACAAGGCGTGCCAAGGGGGTCTTGGTGCCGTTGTCACTGTAAAAGATCGAGATCACGTTTGCAACCGGGTCGTCCTCGATATACAAGGTCACGCCCTTGGAAAAGTCCACGGGGCAGGCGACCATGGTGCAATTCGGCCACGTACCCGTACGTATGCCGATCTTTTGGTCCTTCATCAAGATCCAGACTCTTGCACTTTCGTGGTTGGGGGCTGAGCCCGTACCCGACAGACGCAAGCCAAAGTACGCGGAATCGTAATTTGCCTCGGGCTCGGGCTCGGTGGAAAGCAGCTTGAACTCATACTTGGCGGTCACGGTCTCGTTGAACTTGACGCCGATATTGAAATTGGCAACCGTGTTGGCGTTGAGCGTGACCACGTCGCCCTTGGCTTTTCCCTCACCTACAGCAAACACCGTGCTGCCCTGGGTAGCGGAGAATTCGTATTCCTCCGAGATCACCTTTTCGATCTCTGTTACCGTCTGCTTCTCAAAGGTCAGATCCGTCGTGTTCTGAAAGGGTCCTGTTTGCGGCTGGGATCTGTCTACATCCACAGCAGGCTCTTGCGTGCCCGGCTCGGTGCTGTCCTGCCCGTCACCCTGCTTGCCGCGGCAAGCAAAGCAGCCAAGCAGCATGGACGCGCACAGCAGGCAAAGCATGATTTTCTTAAAAATCTTTGGCATAGTCCTCTCTCCTTTTTTCACTCGATCTGCATACGTTGCAGGGCTTTATTGCCCGTTTGCGTACAGCTCGTGGTAGTAAATATTGTTTTGCTCGGTGGCTACGGGTCTGTATGCAAAGATGAAGGGTGCATCCCCGTAGCTGATCGGCTCTTTGGTGGGTTGCTTTTTGTTCATGATGCGCGTATCCGAGCCGTGGTCATAGCGCAGCGCCGAGCCGTCCTCTACGTCGGATGCCAGCATGAACACGTGCTGCGGTCCGCCGTCCGCTGCGGGGCGCACGAACACGATATCTCCCGCACGCAGATCCTCAACGCGCGTGATCTTTTCAAATCCCATCTCCTCGCACCAAGGATGCAGGTTCTCCACCACCTTGCCCTGTACCAAGGGCTGATCGGTAAAGCCTGCGCGGTACAAGATCCAATCCATCAGGCGGTCGCAGCTGGTGCGGTGCGGCGCGTGATTGATGGCGGGATTGGTGCAGGAATCTCCGTACAGGAACTTTTCCTCTCTTGCGTAGTTGACGATGTAATACCCCTCGCGCAAGAGATTGGTCTGCAAGAGTGAATAGGGGGTGTAGACCACCTCGCCCTTTTCGTTTGCCACGCGATAGCCGTATTTCATGTATTTGTCGCAATACGCCTTTGCCTCGTCCAAGGAATCAAACCGCTCGCCCTTGACGTTATCCTCGGGCAGGTGCAATCTGTCCTCGTACAGGCAGACGTAATACCCCGCAGCCACCTCGGGCTTGGGCGCTTGCTCTCCCCTGTCCTCGGCAATATAGGCATCCGCCTCGGCGCGGTCCGCGCAAAACGCGATCTGCTCAATGATAAAGAGATTGCCCTTGTTTACGAAATTCGAATAATCCAGACGGAAGCCGTTGTTAAAGCGAACGCACCAATCCTCGGTGCTCTCGTTCGCCGCAAAAATCACGTACTGCGAAACGCGCTCACCAAAGAACTCGGAATCTCCTCCGTAGATCTCGGTCATGGCATACTTGCCCTTGGCGTGCTCGCGCTCGTTGGTCGCGTAAAACATTTCAAACGCGCCGCCCCACTCGGCTTGGATCTTGAAAACGATCACCTTTTTCTCCTCGGGGGTAAAGGGCACGTAATTTCCGGTCTGCTCGTTGACGGGATACCCTGCTGCCTCGTACATGCTGCTGACGTCCCAGGTGATGCCGGGGTCGCGCGATTCGTTCTTGGCGGTTGCCTCCAGTCCCTTCTCTCCCTGCTTGATCACGGTAGCCGTGCCGCGCGTAAACGCCGCTTTGAACACCGCCGCATCCAAGGCGGTAAGATCGATGCGATCGGGATACGGGATCAGATAAGGCAGCGGATCGGGCTTGGCACTCTCTTGTGTTTCAAGCGAGGTGGTGGGCGGCTCTGTAGGCAGCTCGGGCTGCTCTTGCGGGGTGCATGCGCCCGCGCATAACAGCAATGCCAGCGGTGCTGTCAAAAAGAATAATGCGCGTTTGATCTTCATATCCTTGGTCCTTTCTGTTACGTTTATCCCATTATATCACGCGCGCCCGAGATTTGTCAATACTCAACAAAGAATCTAAACAGATTTTGGTTTTCATTGTCATTTCGCATACAATCACCTTGACAAGCGCGCCGAATACGGGTATAATACAAGTAACAGGTACTCGGAAATCGGATAAGAAAGGAAATAGACTTATGAATCTCGTTCCTCGTTTTTCGTTCAAATACGGCGGCAAGTCCTTTGATCTTTCCATGGCGACCGTGACCCCCACGGATTACGGCTATCTCTACGAGCTTGGTGACGGGCTGTGCGTGGAGCTGCACGTGCAGCATTATCCCCAATATCACGCGATCAAATGGCTTTTGTACTTTGAGCACAAGGGAGAGCGCGACTCGGATATCATCAGCGATATTCTGGATTGCGACGCATCCTGGTGCTTTGCAAACGGCTCGGGAAAAACGCCTCCGCTCGCGCTTTACGACACCGAGGGCAACGCAGGCTACGAGGCATACCTGCACGCCGACCGCGTTGCCGAGGAATGCAAGGTGCACAAGACCGACATGCCCTTTGGCAAGACGCGCTCCTTTGCTCCGCTTGGCGGCAGATCTGCCAGCGGTCAGATGCCCTTTTTCGAGTTTTACACCCAAAATCACGGCTTGTTTGCCGCGATCGGCTGGTCGGGTCAGTGGCGCGCCACCTTTTCGCACGAGCAGGGCGACGCGCTGCATATCAAATCGGGCTTGGAGTACACCCGCTTTCGGCTGCACCCCGGTGAGCGCATTCGCACCTCGTCTGTTCTGTTCATGGAGTACACGGGCAGCCGCGTGCAGGGCAGCAACCTGTTCCGCCGCCTGATCAAGCACGAGCTTTGTCCCTTCCCTGCCGAAAAGTTCCCCTTTGCGCTGGAGGGCATGGGACTGACTACCCAAAGACACCTTTATCACCTTGAAAAGTTCCGCAAGCACGGCGTGCGCGCCGATTACTACTGGATCGACGCCGGCTGGTACGGCAAGGGCGGCACACCCGGTGCGGCTGACTGGTACAAGCAGGTGGGCAACTGGCAGGTGCGCCCCGACGAACACCCCGACGGACTTTTGGACGTTGTGCGCTACGTGCACGACTCGGGCATGAAATTCTTGCTGTGGATCGAGCCCGAGCGCGCCTATCCCGGCACCGACCTTGCCGTAGAGCACCCCGATTGGCTGCACCCTCTGGATGATTTTTACTTACTTTTGCGCCTTGACAAGGACGAGGTGCGCGAGCATTTGTTCCACATGATCTGCTCCTTTATCGATGCCTTGGATATCAAGTGCTACAGACAGGACTTCAACATGGAGCCGCTGCAATCCTGGCGCACCACCGACGAACTGGACCGCGCGGGCATTTGCGAGATCAAGCATATCATGAACCTGTACCGCCTGTGGGATGATTTGCGCGCCAAGTACCCCGATCTGGTGATCGACAACTGCGCCTCGGGCGGCAGACGCATTGACGTTGAAAGCCTGCAGCGCACCATTCCGATCTGGCGCACAGACGCGTACTGCGAGCCGGATTGCGACCCCGATGCCATTCAAACGCAGATGTTTGGCTATAACCGCCTCGTGCCCTGCTCGGGCGGCGTGTGCAAGCGCATGGGCGACACCTACGCCACGCGCAGCGCGTACGCCCCTGCGTACGTAGGCAGCTGGTGGTGGACAGACAGACCCGATCGCCCCGAGCCTACCGAAGAGAACTTTGCATGGATGGCGGAGCGATGCAACGAATACCGCGCCCTGCGCCCCTATTTCTCCTGCGATTTTTATCCGCTGGATAACTGCGGCTGGTCGTATGAGCACGGCGGCTGGGCAGCCTACCGCTACGACCGCCCCGAAGAGAGCGACGGCATCGTCATGGCGTTCCGCCGCGCAGGCTCTAACGGCACCACCGCGCAATACCCGCTGGAAGGTCTTGCCCCCGACAAAACCTACACAATCACCGATATCGACACCAAAGAAACCGTGGAGATCCCCGGCAACATCCTTGCCGAGCAAGGACTGACCGTGACCATCCCCGAGAGATATCAGAGTAAAATTTTGATCTACAAGGTCAAATAACAAGCAGCACCCCCACGCGATAAAAGAAATCCGCCGAAAACTCGGCGGATTTCTTATTTATTGCTTCTTTTATCCAATTCTCTCCACGATCTCAAAGCCGTCGTCGGTTTCCTTGACCGTAAACAGGCGCGGACGCTCGTGCGGAGGCACGTTGGTGCTGTGCAGGATCAGGTAGGTCTGCCCGTCAAAGCCGTCAAAGATCATGCCGTGGCCGCCGTCCTCGTCGTAAATGTAGGTATCGGCATGACGCCAAGGACCGAGAATGCTGCCGCTGTCACTGATGGCAAGCGCCTGCACGTACCAATACTGCGGTCCTGCGTGAAAGCCCGACCACAGCATATACAGCTTACCGTTCTTTCCCTTGCGGAAGAACGGGCCGTCGGTTACAAAATTGCGCGCGTTGACGTCCACCAAGGAATACGCCCAATCCGCGTCTCCTGCGCGCAGAATGACCTGCGACTCTCCCGCGGGTGCGGACAGATCAAGCGTCAAGGGCATCGCGTCAATGGTGCCGTCGCCGATCTGCGACCACTCATGACAAAACGCCGTCCAGGGTGTGCCCTGCTCGTCCACGTAAAAGGTCGCGTCAAGGCAAGCCCAGCCCTCGGGCGTGATGGGACCCTCGGTAAAAGGCAGGAACGGACCCATGGGGCTATCGCTCTTCAAGATCTGCGAGCAGCGCAGGCGCGTTTCGCTGCGGAAGCTGGCAAACATGTAATACGCATCTCCGTAGCGATACACCTCGGGGGCAAAAAAGTCGCGATCCGACCAAAAATCCGCAGGACGGGTAAAGCACTCGTGCGGCTCGCTCCACTCCACAAGATCGGTCGAGGTATACACATCCAAGCCCTGCCACGGAATGACCTTGGTGGTCGCGCCGCGGCGCGTGCCGTACAGATAGTAAACACCGTTTTCAGCAAAAACAAAGGGGTCACGCAAATGAATATCACACAGTTTCATAGGTTGCTCCTTCCTCGCGCAAATGTTTTTCCGGTTTTATTATAGCACGGACAACCGTTCGCGTCAAGTGCAAATCTCCGTCGCGCCCAAGTGTACCAAATGTGTGGCATATTTTAAGTTGAGATTTTCAATTCTTCATGTTATACTATCCGCGAAAGCACCCACACCATATCATTTTTTGCATAAAGGAGACAATCATGAAAATCAACAACATCCAGATCATGTCCGCCACCGCCCTTCACCTCGCCTTTTCTCCCACCACTCCCATTTGCGTCCTGCGCGGCAACCACGCAGACACCGCACTTGACCTTATGCGCGAATTGATCGGCGACTACGGTGCGCAAAACGATCCCGACCGTGTTGACGACGGATGCTTCGTAATTCACGCGGACATTGAGATGGACAATAAGATTTATAATGTATGCTATATCCGCAACGCCGACTTTATGGGTGACAACCGCCTTGCCGTAAACTTTGAGCCCGACAGCATTCGCTTTTCCAAAGACGATACGCGTGAGTTTGTCGACAAGTGCAACGAGCGCGACACAGGCAATTCCAACGTACTTATTAAGACCGCTGATGTAGCGTCTTGCGCAGACGACCGCCCTGTCTTCATTTACGATTACTTTGACCGTCTTGACGAAGCGATTGATGCAACGCCTATTCTCGACAAGCTTTCTTCTCTCGGCAGGCAAGTATTTATTTCGGTATGTGCTAACTATCCCATTGAAAAAATGAAGCACGATAAGGTACAAGTCATAGACGTGGAGGCTATCAATGTCGAAGATTGATCTGCCACGCTATTATTGGCTGGTAAGCAAGCACGAAGGGCGTTTTGTTACAAACACGTACTCAGGTTCTATGGGCACGCTTCCCGATCAAGGATGCATCAGTGTACGAACGTTTCACTACCGCGTTTACGTAGATATATCTAGTGGCGAAGAATGCAGGTTTCGTTTGATTGCCGAAACCTGCATCATTCAACCGTGGAACCGCGGCGGGCATAAAACGAATGCCGAATACGCAGAGTTTGAAAGCTCGGAAAAAGGTGTCAGACAAGCGGAAGAATGGCTTGCACGGACTGCTTCCAAATTCGGATTTTAAGGAGAGCTTATGAAAGAAAGCATTTATGCCGCCATACGTGGAGAATACGGCAAGCGCGTTTTGCCTCCCGTTGGTACAGCTTACGATGAAGATCATACAGTAATTGTCTGTCCCGTTTGTAAGCACGAAACGCTTGATAATTACGACATTTGCTGCCGCTGCGGTTGGGAATACGATGGATTTCCCGAGGATCACTATTCCGCCGCAAACGGTGCAACACTCACCGATTACCGCGAGCAGTATAAACAAGTGTTGAGAGAAAGGGAAAGACAAGATGTATAAATACTACAATCCTCATCCCAAGGGGTTGTCTACCGACGATTGCGTAAAACGCGCCATCGTCGTGGTGACTGGCATGGAGTATTCAAAGGTCGTGCGTGAATTGAACGAATACAAGACTGTCACAGGCGCGAAATCTTTCAACAGCATTAAGAATCTGCGATATGCGGAAGACGTATTGAAAGCAAGTAAACTTCCTTTTGAAAGCAATTTGACCGCCAAGGAATTTTGCCAAAAGCACCCGCGCGGCAGGTTTATTCTCGATATGGATGAGCACTGGTCTGCCTGTGTTGACGGTTATATTTATGACACGTGGGATTGCAGTCAGGAAAAAGTGAATTTTGCCTATGAGATTACCACCAAGCCTTACACACCACCAAATCTCAAAAATCAAGTGTTCAAATACTGTTGCACATCAGAAAGAATATCCGATACCGAAACGCGTATCCGCATTTATGACGGCAACGGTACGTTCACTGAGCGTATTATTCCCGCCGGATATACTAACGGGTATGTGCTGTGCCTTCAGCATAGCAATTATCAGTATATCGATCTTGATGGAGAAAAAGAAAATGAAAGTTGAGTGTTCTTGTAATTATAGCAATTACGCCATTGGATAAGTAAAGAAAGGTCGATAGTAGATGGAAATTTATAATTATATCAATTCAAAAGACATCCAAGCACATTGGGAAAAGATCAACTACATACCCACCGGGCTTGACTCTGCTTGGCTCGTATGGCAAGGTAAAAATCAGACACTCAAAGAAAAGCATACAACGTACTTGAATATTATCGACAGCATGAAGGATCAGCCTATCCCCTCGGGACTTCATGCTCTGCCGCAGCCCTCGCTTCACGAATTTCTTAAGAGATATACCGAACTTGAATTGCAGTTGATCTCTGCGTTTTATAAGGAAGAGCCGAATGCCGTATATTCCTATCGGGAGTATTTTGATGATGATTGTTATGAGGAGACTACACTCTTTCACACCTTTGAAGGGGCACAAGCGTTCGCTATGAGAGGTATAGAAGTTAATGATATTGATATACCGCAGCCAAACTTTATAGAATTTGTGAAGACTTATATTGGAGAGGTAGATAAAAAGATCTTCGTTCGCTTTAATCTTGAAAAGGAAATCTTACGAGTTGATGAAAACAATTATTTGAGCGAGGAAAAAGATTTTGAGATTTTCCAAGAGGTGTTTCGTAATCTGTGGTTCTCCTTCCCGACGCCTTTCAAGAAGGGCGATATCGTAAAAACGGTACGCGGAAAATACACGCGTCCGTCCGTCTTTGCCGATCTGTTTGTGCTAACATCCATTTGTAACGATGGTGACCGCACACTGGGCGATGGGAGCGATATGACTGCATGCGGATATTTTTTAGACCATGACGGCGTAGTATATCACGAATGCATTCATAATTATATGGATCTTGAATACCTCAAAACGTCGCTTGCTGATGAAAACAAATTGTTACTCCCGATCAGCAAATATCTGAAGGAAGAAATCGACCTTGGGTTGCTCCTCAGTGCATATCGAAATATTCTTTGTAAAAACGAAGCAAAAGAGGTGTATCTCTCATTGAACTACACGAAGGAAGGAAAAGAACTTGCGGGGATGGAAAAATGACCGAAAAAGAAATTTGGGACAAAGCATATAAAAGGATTTTTGAAATTTACGGAGACGCGCCCGATCTGCGCATCGTCAGCCGCTTTTATAGCGAAAAGCAAGCCTTTATGCAATACGAAGTTGGAAAATATTTTGACGACCTTGCCAAACTCCGACACGAAGCCGAGCAAGCGGGTGAGCGATTGATCGTTAAAAACGCCGTCGCCTCTTGCCTTGTGGCATTTTTGCTTGGCACGATCGATGAAAATCCACTGCCTGCCCATTATTATTGCCCCAAATGCAAGGCTGTGGAATGGATGGAAGGCAAATGCGTGTTCGACCTTCGCGACCGTGCCTGCGTGTGCGGCGAAAAGATGAAACCTGACGGCTTTGACATTCCTTTTGAAACCTATTTGCCGTACGCCAAGAAGCTCAAAACCGCCGATACCGTTCCCGAAAATTATCGGCAATTGTTCGATTCCATTCTCTCGCATTTTCAAAAATCGCTTTTGGACACTGCCAATATCTGCAAACAGCTTGAAAAGGCTACGGGGGTTTGTATGGAGTCAATTGATTTGAATGATCGCAAGATCAAGTACCGACTTTTAACGGGCAATTTTGATAAATTAGCAGGTGCTGGCAGTGAGGACGCAATCAAGCAAATGATTACTCTCGCACACCCGCTAACGTATCACGATCTTTTGAAATTGATCGGGCTTGCTCATGGCACTTGCACTTGGCGGCACAACGCCGAGCATTTGCTCGCGGACGGCGTTTGCTCCCTATATGTTATTCCCGCCACGCGTGATGACGTTTTTATGGCGATTCGCGACGCGATGAAAGATTGCTACTTTTACGATACGGGCTTTGCCTATGAAGTAGCAAACAAAGCTCGGTGCGGATATTATCTTGAACACGGAATGAATTATTATACCAACAGCACATTACAAATGCTCGAACTTGACGATTGGTTTGGCGGATTTATCAGAAAAACGCACTATATGTCAACAAAAGCACTTGCAGTGTTGGAGTTGAAATATTCCATTGTTCTCAATTGGTATCAAGTTTATTATCCGAGAGAGTATCAACAGATAATGGCTGATTATAACGTTTGAAAGGAGGATAAAGTAATGGAATTGGCATATTACGATGTTACATATCGTAGAGATCCGCACGCCGTCTACACCAAAGTAGGCGTGTACTGCCATGGCGAATATGAAGCAATCGCCAAGATCAAAGAGCAGTATACCGAAGCCGTTATTATCGAAGTGAAGAAGATGTAATGACAATCGTGGCTGTATTAAGAATTCATCCTATACAGCCACACCCCTATGTATTGCATTTTTCTTAAATTTGTGATATTATAGAATAGTCTTAGATATCAAGAAACAAAAAATGAGGTAAAAGACATGAAGATCAAACATGAAATAACAAAGGTGCTATATCAGTTAGGTATTCCTGAATTAAGTGCAGAATATTTCTACCTTCACGAAGCTGTTTTGGCAGCTGTCGAGGATCCGGATATCGTATTGATGCCGTTGAAGGCGGGGCTTTACCCATTGCTTGCAAAACGTTGCCTTGTAGCGGAAAGCACTGTATCAAAAGCATTGTCAAGGGCTAAAAAGCTTATATGGAAAAATGGCGATGACGATGCGTTGCTTTCTTGTTTCGGTTATACTGCAGACGAATGTGATGCCCCCACAACAGATGTATTTATTGCGGCAATTGCGAGCAGTATATCGGTATTGCAGGGTACAGAAAAAACTCATGATTCTTTATGCCCCATAAACAAAACCGAACTGATAGAGCTCATTGAAAAAAAGTTAAACAAATTGGGTTTGCCTACCGATCACCAAGGGTATTGCTATTTGCGTTCCGCGATACTGCTCGTTGTTAATGACAGCAATATGATTAGCCATATAACAGATGTGCTATACCCAACCATTGCAAGAGAACACGGTATCACAGAACAAAGTGCTACTGCCGCAATACGCCAAGTTATAGACGTTACGTGGGACAAAGGCGACACCGACGCGCTCAATTCCTACTTCGGATACACGATACAAAACACCCACAGAACACCCACTGACAGAGAGTTTATCGCAATGATTGCAGACGATATACGGCTCGAAATACAGAACAAATTTTAACAATCTTAATAAGTACTAATGAAAGCAAAAAATAAGTTGAGGAGAAAAATATGGAAATAAAACGAGGAGATATATTTTTTGCCGATCTATCACCTGTTTTAGGTTCTGAAATGGGCGGGATGCGGTACGTGGTTGTTATTCAAAATGATGAGTTGAATGATGAAGCTTCCTCAAATGGCAACACCGTAATCGTTGCTCCGCTGTCCGATCCGTCTCTCTCAAGCTGTATGTATTTGGTTTTAGCAGAGGGGCAAAAAGAATGTGTTTCGTGGGATCTGTTTGGCGAACTTGAGAATTACATTTGGAAAGGAAAAAAATGAGTTTGAGTGAGCCATGGCTTCCTGCACAAGAAATTTTTGCTTTTGATATATCCGCATTTAAGCAATTTGAAGTTGATACGGAACAAAGATATTTCTGATTGAAAGGATCAAGCCCTCCGCGAATTTCGCGGAGGGCTTTCTCAAATATTTATTGCTGTTTCAGCTCTTCTCTATCCGCTTTAGTCATATGCCTTGCGGTCAAGAGCAGTTTATCACCGTCAATGAGCAGATTGCCCTTGAAGCGTACGATAGGAGATTCCTTTTTTACGTCAACCGACCCGAAGCAAACTTTAACGCCAGACTTATTGACACAGCGGTATTCGTAGGAGATAATACCCGATTCCGCCATGTATTTCGCAATGGTGTTTGCAGTTTCTTTGGTTCCGTTTTTGTCGATGAGCAACAGCTGATCGCGCCAAACGATGGGCTCGCTCGCCATAATGCAAAGGTCAGCCTCGGTAATGATCACATCGGGATTGACTTCCCATATTGCCGCAAACAATGCATGCTTTGCACCAACATGGCCGCGGTCATAGTTAAAGCAAACGGCATAAAAGCTGTCGTCAAATGCAGCCTTGATCTCCTCGGGGGTATGTATCTCTGCCATCTTCTCTCTATAAATAAGAAGGGGGGATTTCTTGTTTTCCATAATGCTTCCTCACTTTCTGTTTCTGTACGAACAAGACGTTACACCGCATCTCGCACATTCAGGCTCGTCGCCGCAAATTCCGCATTTTTCCTTGACACCGTATTGCCAAAGTATTGTATCCAGCTTTGCGTGCGAAATGCCCAATTTTTGTGCAATTTCATCACAGATACGTAAAGTCTCAATTTCACCGGCAGGTATAGTTTCAGAAAAGCCTAGCCTTCCGATAATGCGACACACATGCCTATCGGGCTTTACAAGCGGAATACCTACGCCTTTGAGGTATTCACATACAAGCGGGATTCCCATTTCGTGCAATTTGCAATTCGATTTCATATCACTAAGCAGTGCAACCAACTCGTATTTATCGGCACTTGCATAAAACGCGTCAATGGATCCATGCTCTCGATTGATTTTTTCAAGAACTGCAATATTTTCGCTCAACCGTGTCATCTGACTGCCAATTCTCAAGTTGCCGCATTTTTCTTTCTTTATCTGCTCCACGAGTTCATCGCCGTCTTTATCTGACAGCAATGCCGCATCGTATCCGCAAAAGATAGCTTCGAGCAACGAAAGATTCTCTTCAATCGGTTTCCATTCGCGCATATTCGACAGCATTGACAAAACCATTGCTTTTACATGATCGTTCAGTTCCAGCGATCCCTTCTTATCCAAGGTTTTGAGGATCTTATTGATGCCTTCAATCTCTTTCTCGTAATCCGGGCGTTCCTTTCTCAAAGTGCTTTCAACTTCCTGAACAATACTGTAATTCTTATGAACGGTTTCATTCTTCAAAATCTTACCGGTGCCTTTGGATGCACTGATAGTCTTTTTCGGATTGTTGGAGGGGTGCTTTTTCGCCTCTTCTTCGCGACGCTGCTCTTTTATCTTCTCGCGATTTGCAGCTTTTTCGCACTCCAGCTTCTCCTTCTGTTCCTCAATCAGTCTTTCCATTTCCGATTGCAACTCGTCATCCAGACACTTGAGAAACGTGCTGAAGGCACCGGGATATTCCAGCTTTTTTCTGCCACCATCCAGCTCAATATACACGTACTTTCTCTCGATAGCGGCAATCCGGGCTTGTTTTTCAGTCTTAACTCCGCAAACACGTTGCGTATAAATCACGGTTTGTCCAACCAAATTCATATAGTCGTCCTCCTGTATTCATTCACCTGATTATAACACGCATCCTGTAAAATCTCAAGTTGTTTTGTGGGAAGCATTTGGTATAGTTCACAGTTCCGAAAGCCGCTCTAACAGGTGCTGTTTTTCCTCCGGTTTCAGGGATGGGTTTTTCTTAATGCTATCTTGAATTTTCAAAATATCCGTATGCGTCAGTCCCGAAGCCTTTTCGGCAATATAGTATCCCCGCTTCCCTGCTCGCTGAATGTTATAGGTCTTTTCGGCAATCATCTTGTTGATATGGCGGCAAACCGTTTTGCGGTCAATGCCGATCATTGTTCCAATCTCGGTTTGCGTGAGCGGCACATCGCTCTGCCGAAGAAGCTCCACGATTTGCACGGCGTTTTTCGCCGTGTTCCTTTCCTTCTTGCCTCTCCACGTCACACTATAACACGAATACTCCCCTTTTGAAAACTTTGAGGTGTCAGAGCAATCATATTTAAAACTGAACGATACGGAATCCTCATAATATTGCTTGGCTAAGAGGAGATCCGTTTCAATGGCGTAGCGCGGACCGTATTGATATGAAAAGCTCAGGTGAGTACGCGAAGCGTTAGTCTGAATCATCAAAGGGGGTGCGGGATCTTCACCCTTGACTCTAAATCCGTGATAATCGGGAACTGCATAATCCTTGCGCGAAAGAGACGGAATATCGTTTGGGGAATCCAGCATACATCCGCAGGAAATCAGCTTTTCCAAAAAATCCGCCATTGCATTGCGATATTCCCAGCCCTCGTCATTGCGCAAAGCATCTGTGCATGACGATATATCCAGATTCGCAACACATTTTTGCGTATAGGCTTTGGCTGCTTCAAACGTCCTGAAGCGTCTGTACTCTGACTCTTCATGGCCTTCCATTACGGTTTTGACGCAAACGTACCAGACTTGACTTTTGAACTGCATATCCCCCACGTCTCCTTCCCACCGTCACTCACGAGCACACGTAACAGATCAGCGATCAATCTTTCGTTTGAGCGAGGTAAAACTTTTATTTATTATATCACAATATTCTGCATAATGCAAGAGTTTTTGCCGCAAGGCAGGAAATACGATCCCGATAGAACGAGCCTTCGGGCAGCGAATGAGAAGCCGGAAAGGACAACTCCGTAGGGGCGGATTCCATATCCGCCCGCGAAATCTACGGGAGCATATGGAATGCTCCCCTACGGAGCGTTGATAAAAATGCGGGAATTTCGCGCGGGGCGAATGCGAAGTCGGAAAGGACAAGTCCGTAGGGGCGGATTCCATATCCGCCCGCGAAATCTGCGGGAGCATATGGAATGCTCCCCTACGGAACTTTGATAAAAATGCGGGGATTTCGCGCGGGGCGAATGCGAAGTCGGAAAGGACAAGTCCGTAGGGGCGGATTCCATATCCGCCCGCGAAATCTACGGGAGCATATGGAATGCTCCCCTACGGAACGTTGATAAAAATGCGGGAATCTCGCGCGGGGCGAATGAGAAGCCGGAAAGGACCAGTCCGTAGGGGCGGATTCCATATCCGCCCGCGAAATCTACGGGATCATATGGAATGCTCCCCTACGGAACGTTGATAAAAATGCGGGAATCTCGCCTTTGGCGAGAATATCCTCGCCCTGCGTCTGGAAAATGCCTCGCTGCGCGAGTCGCTTTCCGATCTTCGGGCGGGATATGCGAACCGGGGTCGTGCGCTTTGCGCGAATAGAAGATGTACGGGAATTTCGCCTGCGGCGAATATTCGCGCGCTCTCCGCCTGGAGAATGTCTTGCTGCGCAAGCCGCTCTCCGATCTTCGGGCGGGATATGCGAACCCAATCGTGCGCTTTGCGCACGAAATGGGTTCGCGTCGGGTTGGCAAAAAAAGA
>JAZRDG010000151.1:0-7363 GCA_045660125.1 Eubacteriales bacterium
CAACTTCTCATAAGGAAGTTGCGCAGTTTTATTCGCCTTCGGCGAGTTCTATTGCTTTGCAGTGATATTCGGCTTACACCGAGTGATATTTGCTTCGCAAGTTTTGGAAGGCGAATAAAATATCACTGTGAGGCGCAGCCGAACAATATCACTGTGAGGCGCAGCCGAACAATATCACTGTGAGGCGCAGCCGAACAATATCACTACACGGCGCAGCCGTATAATATCACTCCGACGAAGTCGGAATATAACTCTTGCTTTCTCTGCTGATTTGTGTTATAATGAGGTATATCGTAGGGCGGGGGCTTGCTCCCGCCGTAACGAAAGATTTAAGCCAATAAGGCGGCGGGAGTAAACCCCCGCCCTACAAGGGGTATGGGCTAAGCCCTGTGCCTTTGTAATACAAAGGCGAAACTGGCGATAAAACAGAACGATAAATAAGAATTTGACGAACAGTTAAGCTACGCACCAAATCTTGCTATGTTCTCTGACAGAGCTTACATAGATAATAACAAAGAAAGGAGATGATTGTGAATGAGCAATAGAAATATCTGTCATTTAACTAAGAACGGGAGGGGAACAGAAGCATAATCCCTCCACGAATATAACCGAAAATCGGAGGAAATCAATAATGATTCATTTGGAAAAAATCAATTCTACCAATGTTTGGGATATCGTTGACCTAAAAGTAGCGGAAGACCAGGAGAGTTTCGTTGCATCCAATAGCGATAGTATCATTGAGGCATATACCACTATCGGAACTGGCTGTTCTGCCTTTCCCTTTGGTATATACGATGACGAAGAACCTGTTGGATTTTTAATGATTGGTCATAACATGGCTGCGCTGGATGGCGTATGTGAAGAAGATGCGCCCGATGTGGTGAAGCACAACTATCTGTTTTGGCGTTTGATGGTTGACGAAAACTTCCAAGGCAAAGGATACGGCAAAGCTGCCATAAAACTTGCATTGGATTTCATCAAAACCTGGCCATGTGGGAAAGAAGAATACTGTGTAATTACTTACGAACCCGAAAATGAAGTGGCCCAAAATCTGTATGCTTCCTTTGGCTTTGCAGAGACCGGCGAAATAGTTGATGACGAGGTCGTTGCAGTATTGAAGCTGTAATACAGATATACAAATTCCAATTTATTGAACAGAAAAAACGAACGCCGACAGACATTAAAATCTGACGGCGTTAATTATTTGTTTACTGCGGGGCAAGTTTCATTTATCCGTAGGGGAGACCTGAGGTCTCCCGCGAGCGAACGCAGTTCGCCCCCTACGGGGTTGTTTATTCCCTTCGTAGGGGAGACCTGCGGTCTCCCGCTTGCGTTCGCAGAACGCCCCCTTTTGGAGACTTATTTAAGATTTCGAAACGTGAATGGTATAGTAATAGAAATCACACGGTAGGTTATACTGATCTTTATTAAAGGTCTTAACATATACAAATCCAAATTTCCTCGCTAAATGCTGACTGCGCAGATCATCCGCCGCACAAAACCAAGATAATGCATCACACATATCGGAAGATGCGTTAATAACAACCGTTAATGCTTCCGTCATGTACCCTTGATTTTGATATTGCGGAATTATTCTAACCCCCACATTACGCACATTTGATTTTCCATCAGCATCCTCATTCAAGCCTATCGTTCCTATAACTTGTTCGTTTTCTTTCAATACAACTGCATAATTGTTTTTGACACTCATCAAATATCTTATGGTGTCTTCACCGTGAACCTCACAGCCAATATCACTTTCACACCAATCTCTTAAAATCAAACGTTTTGTTATCAGTGTTTGCATATATTCCTCTTATTCATCGATATATAGCTCATCGAAATGCCAACGCAAGGGATTTTCATAAATATAATTCGATCTTGTTTCGTAATCTTGTTTGTTTCGTATTACGTGTTCGATAAAGGATTTCTGCCAAATAGGCACACCAACCTTCTTTGTAACCGCCCCTTTGAATTGCTTCACCATTCTATCCAACGTAGGGGCGACCTGTGGTCGCCCGTTTTCATCGGCATGGATAACAACCATAATATGCAAATGGTTTGGCATGATCACATAGGAATACAGAGATACTGCGTTATATGTTTCATTCCACCTTTCCAATTCGTCCAATACAATTTTGCCCATATTGGACAGTGGCAGATTTTGCGGGCGAACACAGTTCGCCCCTACGGAACACCAGGAAAATGATAGCGTATCGAGAACATCACGCCAAAAAATATTTTTTCTGTTTTCTGTACATATCGTTACGAAATATGCACCGGGAGAACTATAGTCGTGATATTTTAATCTGATATCTTTTCTCTTTTTCAATTCTTCCATATTATCGCCCATTTGCATCACACATTACAACGCAACATCTTCGTTCCTACTCGTAGTGAGACCTCCGGTCTCACGCGGGCGCACACAGTGCGCCCCTACGGGGTTTCGGATACTTCGCAGGGGAGACCTGTGGTCTCCCGCAGGCGCACGAATTTCGGCAGAGCCGAAATATTGCCCTCCTACGCAAATAATAGATCACCTACCGCCGCGCGCGCCGCCGCCACGGCCGACGCCGCCTCCGCCGTGTCCCGGGCGACTGCCCGAGGAAATAATGGTGGTGGTCACAAACTTGCCGATCTCATGATCCCTCTCGCGCGTCAGCTCCAGCTTGGCAAATCGGTCAAGCGGATAGGACTGCGAGGGGTTCTTTTTCTTGTAGCTCGCAGCAATGCTGCTCACGCTGACGCCACCTGCGATCGCACCCGCGATCAGCGCAACGATCAGAATCAATTTCCATGACACGCCAAGTCTGCCCGCATACGCCTGCGCGGCAAGCTCTGCATACGCGCAAAGCCCCTCGACGTAAGCGTCGTCCTTCAGATTGTAATAAACGGTACTGTCGTCCAGTATGTAGTCGATCTCTTTGCCGTTGATCTGATAATCCGCCTCTTCAAACGTATACAGCAAATAATAGGTTTCAAACGTCGTCTTCTCCACCACCATCAGAATGGCGGTATCGTTTCCAAAGCCCAGCAGCTCTCTGTAATACTCCTTGGGAAGCTCCTCAAACCAATTCCCACAGTACAAGTACGCGCAAACGCGCACGCCCGTTTGCGCGGAAGCCTGCTGCAATGCCGCATCGATTTCCTCTTCCTCGGCATCACTGAGCAGATCGTCCGCGTCATACACGTTACCCAAGCCGCCAAACTCAGCCGTTTCTTCCTCGGCTTGCGCACCGATGGGCAGCACGCCGAGCACCATCAAAGCAACCAGAATGATTGCAAAAATACTTCTTTTCATCATAACAGCAACCACCCCACAGCAAAGACTAACGCCGCAACGGCGGCTGCAACCGCGGCAAACGTGACGCCCAGCTTGATCTTGCTGATCGGCAGCTCGCCGTACACCTTGCCCGTATATCCGTTCATGGCGTACTTATAGATCTGCCCGTTCTTATCGCGATAGGTCAGCACCCACACGGGCATCAGCGCGTATTCCCAATGGCTTTGGTGGATATCCAGCTTGGGTCGCGTGCCGGACACCTGTCCGTCGATGGTGCCGCGCAGCAAGGTATCGGCATACGTCTGCATGCGCTCCCTGATCTCTTCGTTCAAGGATTCGCGCTCCACGTCGCGCTTTTTTGCCAAAAAGCCGGTCAGATACGGCGCGGAAAATTCCTCAAGCGACTCGGAGGGATACGGCAGCACGCCCTCCAGCATCTCCTTATCCTCGGTGGAAAGTGCGCTGGTTACGATATCCTCAAAGTGGATCTCGCCCTCGCGCTCAAACTCAAGGCGCGTGGTCTCGGTATACTTGACGTTGCCAATGATCCAGGTACGGATGCGCGTGCCCTCTGCCTTGAGCGCCGCCGAGCTGTCCGCATCGGTGACCCAGAAGGGATAGTACACGCCCGTGATCTTTTCCACCTGCTCGGCGCAGAAATAATCGCGCGGCACGTAGCGGTGGCTCTTGGCGTATTTCAAAAACTTTTCAATCGCCTGCTGCTTTCCGAACTTAAAAGGAATGACCTTATCGGGGCGGAACGCGCCCGACAGCTTATCCGAGAGCACCACGGGATTGTGGCAATAGTAGCAGAAATCGGCAACCGTTTCACCGTCTGCCATGACCTCCGCACCGCAAGAGGGGCAAGCGTACGCGCGCATCTGCTCGCGAAACGCCTCGTCCTGCGCTTCTCTCTCCTTTGCACGATCGGCACTGCCCGATGCGTCCAGCTCGTCCTTTGCAAAGTCGGAAAGGCAGAATTCGCAAGCGAATTTGCCCTTTTCGGCATCAAAGATCAAGCCCGCGCCGCAATTCGGACATTGATAGGTTACAGTCGTCTGTTCCATCATATCGATGTGATTTTATGCGCGCTTTGCGCCGCACTCGGGGCAGAACTTGCCTGCACCGCTGTTCTTGTGCCCGCACTCGGTGCAGAACCAGGTCTCATCCTCGGGTCTCTTTGCACCGCATTCGGAGCAGAATTTACCTGTATTGACCGCTCCGCAAGCGCAGGTCCAGCCTGCAGGTGCTTCGGGCTTCTTTGCGCCGCACTCGGGGCAGAACTTGCCTTGATTGGTAGCGCCGCAAGCGCACTTCCAGCCGCTTGCCGCAGCCGCAGCCTCGGCTTCTGCCTTCTTCTGCTCTGCATCACGTGCCATTTGCGCACGGTTGGACTCGCTTGCCGCAGCCATAAAGCCGCCGCCTGCGTTCATACCCATGCCCATACCCATAAATGCCTGCGCAGAACCGTTCGCATTGCTGCCCGCAGCCTCAAAGCCGCGCGCCATTGCGCCCTGCACGTAGCCCTCGCGGATAGACGCATCGCCCAGCATTGCGCCCTGATTGCGCATGTTGATCAGCTGCTTGCTCTCTTCGTCATACGAAACGCTGGCAATACCGACCGACTGCACCTCCATGCCGCGCATTGCCTTCCAATCGGCATCCAGCTCGTTTGCCATGTAGGCAGACAGCTCGCGCGACTTGCTTGCCACGTAGGAAATACGGATGCCGTCAGCCGACATGCGGTTGATGGCAGCCTGCAAAGCCTCCAAGAATTCGGAAAGATACTGCTCGTTGATGCTGGCGATCTCTACGCGATCCGCATTCTTGGGCAGCACCTCGGTATAAAACTTGATAGGATCGGTGATCTTGATCGAGTACGTACCGTGCGCGCGCAGGAAAAGCTCTGCGTTATAGAAGTTGTCAAAATAGTTGACGGGAGAGCGCGTGCCAAAGCGAATGCCCTTGATCTCCTGCAGGTTGATAAAGTACGCCTTTTGCGCGTAAGAGGGCACGCCGCCGAACTTGACGCGCGAGAACGCCTCCTTGAGCGCATCTCCAAACTCGCCGCCAAACAGCGAGGGCGCCGAGGAATTGCTGACCTTGAAATAGCCGGGCTCGGCAGTATAGTCCACCACCTTGCCGCCATCCACCAGCATCATGAACTGACCGGGATATACGTGAATGATAGAGCCGTTGGAAATTGTATCCGACGTGCCCTTTTTGTTATTGTTTCTCTTGTCGCCGCTGCGTACCGTCACACCCTTGGTAAATACCGTGGTGTCACCCATGGAATCGGCTTCAATGACCTCTAACCATTGATCGGCAAGCGCGCCGCCTGCCGCGTTCAGTGCTGCTCTGATAATGCCCATGTGTAGGTCCTCCTTGTATCAATATCTCTTTATCCATCCGCCGCAAGGCGGATTTCATCCGTCCCATAAGGGGCGGATTTCATTTTTGCGCGGTGGAAACACCCGCGCTACGGGGTTTCGGATGTTCCGCAGGGACCGGCGTCCACGACGGTCCGAACCTTACGCGTTACTTCCGTAAGGCAACAGCTCAAGGCCCTCGTTGTGCTCCAGCGCCCACGTCACTGCCCAGTTGCCCGGGAACAGCAAGAGGTCGTTGCCGCGCACGTCCTGGATCCACTTGGTCTCCGCCGACAGCTTGAGCTTGGAGGGGTCAATTTCCTTGCCGTCCTTGCTGCCGATATATCGGATGATGTCGTACGGGATCTCGCGCTGGATATAGCCCACGCCGTACTCGGTCTGCATACGGAACTTGAGTACGTCATACTGCAGCACGCCAACCACGCCCACGATTACGCGCTCCATACCCGAATTGGGCTCAAAGAAGATACGGATAGCACCCTCCTGCGCGATCTGATTCATGCCCTTGGCAAACTGCTTACGCTTCATGGAATCGATCTGCTCAACGTATGCGAAATGCTCGGGCGTAAAGTTGGGAATGCCCTCGTACGCCACCTTCATGCCCTGGGCACAGATGGTGTCACCGATCGAGAAGATGCCCGGGTCAAACACACCGATGATATCGCCCGCGTACGCCACCTCGACGCCCTCGCGCTCCTGCGCCATCATCTGCTGCGGCTGCGCAAGCTTGATATTCTTGCCGCCCTGCACGTGGAAATATTCCTTGCTGCGCTCAAACTTGCCCGAGCAGATACGCATAAAGGCAATTCTGTCGCGGTGCGCCTTGTTCATGTTTGCCTGAATCTTGAATACGAACGCCGAGAAACGCTCGTCGGTCGCTTCGATCTCCACGTCCCCTGCCTTGTGAGAGAGCGGAGGCGTGGTCATCTTCAAAAAGCTTTCCAGGAACGGCTCAATGCCGAAGTTATTCAGTGCCGAGCCGAAGAATACGGGAGAGAGCTTGCCTGCACGTACCAGATCAAGATCAAAGCCAAAGTCCGCTACGTCCAAAAGCTCGATCTGCTCGGTCAGGTTCTCACGCAAACGCTCGCCGATCATCTCGTCCAAGCGCTCGGTGTCCTCCAGATCCACCGCAATGCCCTGCAGGCGGTTTCTGCCGCCGTGGAAGTTATCAAAGGTCAGGATCTGCTGCTTCTCGCGATCGTAAACACCCTTGAACTCCACGCCGCAGCCGATCGGCCAGTTCATGGGATAGGTGCGAATGCCGAACTCCTGCTCCAGCTCGTCAAGAAGGTCCAGCGGATCGCGCGCCTCGCGGTCCAGCTTGTTGATAAAGGTAAAGATCGGAATGCCGCGCATTGCACAGACCTTGAACAGCTTGCGCGTCTGCGCCTCGATACCCTTTGCCGCGTCAATAACCATGACCGCGCTGTCGGCAGCCATGAGCGTACGGTAGGTGTCCTCCGAGAAGTCCTGGTGTCCGGGGGTATCCAGAATGTTGATGCAGTAGCCGTTGTAATTAAACTGCATAACCGACGAGGAGACCGAAATACCTCTCTGCTTCTCCAGCTCCATCCAGTCGGAAACGGCGTGCTTGTCGCTGTGCTTGCCCTTGACCGAGCCCGCGGTCTGGATCGCACCGCCGTACAGAAGGAACTTTTCTGTCAGCGTGGTCTTACCTGCGTCAGGG
>JAZRDG010000152.1:0-2577 GCA_045660125.1 Eubacteriales bacterium
CAAAGGAAACACATTTCCTTTGCGGCAACTTTTTATTCTTGTAAATTATCCAGCTTCTTTTGCAGCTTGGCGATCTGCTTTTCCACGTTCTTGTCCAGCTTTTTGCAGCTTGACGCCACCGTGTTCTTCTTGTTCGACACGATGGTACGCATGGTCTGGTGAGGTCCACCCAAGGAGTTGACGTACACCACCGCAGGGTCAATGCGCATCACGGCAAAAATCATATCCAGCATTTCCCACGCGATCGGGTCACTCATGTACTTGCGCTTGAGCGCGATCTCGTAGTACGCAGGCTTGACCAATCTCTCGGACTCGGACGCCATAACCTCCATGGTAGCGCCGATCATCTCCACCTTTTCCTCGCTTGCAGTTACGGGAATGGCAAATACCGTAAACTGGTCGTGCATGATGGTGCCGTACTCGGGCTGCGACGCTTCATACTTGGGCACGGGCACAATGCCGTACGCCTGCTCCATATCGCGCAGATCGGGCTGCTCAACCGCAACCAGACGCAGCGTGGTCATAGCACTCTCGCCGCGCGAGAACACCTCGCGCATCAGATCCTGCTCCACGTTATCGGTAATGGCATCGTACACCGACGTGCCGCCGCACTCGTAAAACAGGTACAGCACCTTATCCATAACGTCGGAATAGCGCGCAAGGTCGAGCACGAACTCATACTCGCCATCCGCATCCTTTTGCACGATGGGCAGATCGCACGATGCCCAGTACGCATCTACGTTAATGCCCCAGCAGGACACAAAGCCAAAGAAATCGCCCTCGTCCTTTTTGCCCGAGCCGTTGGTATCACGGTAAAAATCCTCGGCAAGCGCAGCCTGATAATCCAGCGTCCACTCATTGTTGGCAACCGCCTCGTACAGATACGGCACGCTCTTATTATCAAACTCGTCCTTATTGAACAGCGTTACAAAGGCAAAGCGATAGGTGGACAGCGCGATCATACCGGTTGCCGTGAACTGCATGCCCTGATAGCTGATGGCATCATTGTAGTCCTGCATCCAGTAATCCTGCTCAAGATCCAGATACTGCAGATCGGTCAGATCGTAAAACGTACCGTCCAGTGCCGCAGGGGCAGCCACGTAAGCGGCACCTGCCAGCAGGTCATAGTCCGCAGAGCCCGCTTTGACGGCACGCTGCACCTCCTCGACCGGCACGTACGCGCTGGGATCCTCAATCGCAGCAGACACGATGTTGACGTTCAGGCGGTCGCTCACCGCGACGTTGCGGTTAAACATGGCATCGTTGACCGGCTCGGAATTAAGCTCGGGCACGTATACCTCGTCCTGCGTCCAGCCCTGCATGGAACGGCTGATCACGACGATATCCTCGCCGTCATATTTCAGATCGGCAGGCACGTTGTCAAGCACGGCAGGGGTGGTATCCTCTGCGACAGCGGTGGTGTCGCTCTGCTCTTCCTGCTGCCCTTCCGCGCAGGCGATCAGCGAGACCAGCAGTGTGGCGATCAACAAAAACAGTGCAATACTCTTTTTCATGATACGGTTTCTCCTTTATGCAATCTCATTCAAGCTTTTCCAGCTTGCTTTGCAGCTTTGTAAGGTTTCTCTTGGTTGACTTTTCCGCCGCGGCAATTTTCGAGGACGTATTATTCTTTTTCCCTTCTACGATGGTACGCAACGTATGATGCGGGAATCCCAGCGAGCCGCCGTAAACCACACCGGCATCCGTGATCATCTTGTCAAAGATCAGATCCAGCATATCCCACGCAATGGGGTCGCTCATATACTTGCGCTTGAGCGCGATCTCATAATACGCAGGCTTGACCAAGCGCGTCGACTCGGACGCCATGACCTCCATGGCAGCACCGATCATCTCAAGCTTATCCTCGGCGGCAGAGACAGGCACACCAAACACCGTGAACTGGTCGTGCATCGCCGTGCCGTAATCCGCCTGCTTTTCATCGTACTTGGGCATGGGAACTATGCCGTATTGCTGCTCCATATTGCGCACGTCGGGCTGCTCCACGGCGATCAGTCGCAGCGTGGTCATGGCGCTGTGCCCTTCCGAGAACATAAGGCGCATCTCGTCCTGCTCAGTATTGCCTGCTATCTCCTTATAAAGGAAGGTGCCGCCGCAATCATAGAACAAGTACAGCAGCTTATCCACCACGTCCGACATGTGTCCGACGTCCAGCGCCCAGACATATTCGCCTTCCCCATTCTTTTGCAGCATAGGTATATCACACGAGCTCCAATAAGGGTCGGTGCTAAGTCCCGGACAAGAGACGAAGCCGAACAAATCCTCCTCGTCATGCTTTCCGTTACCGTTCAGGTCCTGGTAAATATCCGCTGCCAGCGAGGCTTGATAGTCCAGTGTCCATGCACCGCTGTCGACCGCATCATACAAATAAGGAACGTTTTTGTTATCAAACAGATCCTTATTGAACATCGTAACAAAAGCAAAGCGATAGGTAGAGAGCGCGATCATACCCGTGGCGGTATGCTGGCTCTCGCCATACGAGATCAACTCGTTGTAGCTCTGCATCCAGTAATCGCGCGAAAGATCGAGGTACTCAAGCTCAGTCAGATCGTAAAAGGT
>JAZRDG010000153.1:0-12020 GCA_045660125.1 Eubacteriales bacterium
TAACACCGAGCTGGCACAGGCTACCTACAAGGCAGCTGTTAAGAAGATCGACGTAGCAGCTTCCAAGGGCATCATTCACAAGAATGCTGCAGCTCACAAGAAGAGCCAGTTCACCAAGGCGCTCAACAATCTGTAATCAAACCGCTTTGACGGCCTAACCCACCGAAAAGCAAAGATAAATGACCGCGTATAGCCACATGGCTGTGCGCGGTCATTTATTTGTTGCCCTTCGGGCAGTGATGTTTGCGCTGCGCGCAAGTGATGTAGTGCTACACACAATGATGTGCCTTCGGCATTTATCACTGCGGCAAAGCCGTAACATCACTTTTTATAACTGTTTGCAGCACGATCGCTGCGCACGGCCCCAGCACAAGTCCCACTGCACCGAACAGCCTGAGCCCTGCGTACATGGCAACCAGCGCGACAAAGGGGTGCAGCCCCAGGCTCTTGCCCACGATCTTTGGCTCGGTGATCTGCCGCAGCAGCGTGACCACGCCCGCAAGGATCAAAAGCCCCGACCCCACGCGCACGTTGCCCGAGGCAAACGCAAGCGCGCTCCAAGGGATCAGCACGGCAGCAGCTCCGAGCGCGGGCAGCAGATCCAACAGCGAGATGAGAAAGGCGACCAAGAACGCATACCGCACGCCGATGATCCAAAAGCCGATCAAAAGTTGCACAAGCGACAGGCAAAACAGCAACCCGTACGCGCGCAGATACGCACGCAGGGCGTGCGCCGTAGCGTCACACACCTCGCGCACGCGCGTGCGGCTTGCGGGTGCAAAGCACCCAAGTGCCATGGCGTACAGGCGCTCGCCGTCCAAAGCAAGATAAAAGCAGGACAGCAAAAACACCAGCACCGAAAGCACGCCCGCAGGCAGAGAGGTTGCCGCATTCCACGCCGCCCCCGTCAAAAGCTCGCCCAAGCGCTCCAGCAGCGCGCCCGTCAGCCTTTGCGCCAAGGCGTCCAGCCCTCCGAAAAAGTCCGCAATCAGCGGCAGCTCCAAAAGCTTTTGCAAAAACGCGGGCAGCACGCCCCCTTCCCCTTTTGTGGCAAACAAGCCTACCAGTGCATCGATCACCGAATCGGCGTTTTCATACAGCCACGCATAAAACGCGGACGCTTCCCTCCATAAATAATAGCCTCCGAGATACACCGCGCCGCCCGCAATACAGAGCAGCAAAAGCAGCACCGCCACGCAGCACACCCCTTGACGCACCGCGATCAAGCCAGACAGCCTTTTACCCACAGGACGCACGAACATGACCGTAACCCCTGCCAACAAAAACGGCATCAGCACCGGCACACCGTACTTGCCAAGCACAAACGCAAGCACCAAAGCGCACGTCAGCACGATCAGACGCGACGCCCAGGTATGAATATCCGTTCCCTGCACCTTATCCACCTCCTTTATATATATGTACAAAATGCAAATTCACGCCACACGCTATTGACAGAACAAGTCCTTTCTGTTACAATACTATGGTACAAAAGAAACGAGGTATGCATCAATGAGCAAAAAATACAGCAACAAGGGCTATCATGCACGCAACGCCGTGCAGCCCCAAAAGGACAACACCAACACCATTATCACCTGGGTCACCGTAGGTCTTTGCCTTGCAGTGGTCGCTGCGATCGTCATCGCGATCATGGTAGCAACCGGCGCATTCCAGCCCAAGTTTGAAGCCCCCACGATCGACATGACCGAAATCAAGAGCGAGATCAACTCCTTTAAGGCAACCGATTTCGCAGAAACTTCCGACGTGACCGATTACGTTAAGATCACGGTCAAGGACTACGGCGATATCGTGGTCCGTCTGCGCCCCGACGTAGCTCCCAAGTCTGTTGACAACTTCCAGAAGCTGGTCAAGAGCGGACATTACTCGGGCAAGATCTTCCACCGCGTCATTCAGGACTTCATGATTCAGGGCGGCGGCTTTGACGGCACAGGCGCACAGCACGAATCGAGCTCGATTATGGGTGAGTTTACGAGCAACGGCCACGTCAACAACCTCAAGCACGTGCGCGGCGTTCTCTCCATGGCAAGAGCCAACGATCCCAACAGCGCATCCAACCAGTTCTTTATCTGTGACGCTGATTCTTCCCACCTGGACGGCGGCTACGCAGCATTCGGCTACGTGCTGGCAGGCATGGAAGTGGTTGACAAGATCGCAGCAGTTGATACCAACGACAAAGACAAGCCCTATGACAACGTCATCATCGAAAAAGTAACGTTTGTTGATCCTTTGAAGTAAAAAAGCAAGAGCGAAACGGTCTGACCGTTTCGCTCTCTTTTTTTATTTGTTTCGCATTTGCTTGATCTTGTCCTCGGTAGGCGTGACGTACGCCGTCCAGTTGGTGTGATAGATCACAAGTCCCGGCTTTGCCGCGGGCGGCTTTTTGACGTGGCGCACCTGAATGTAGTCCACCGCGATATGCTCGCCCTGCGCCTTGGAATGGTAGGCTGCGATCTCGGCTGCATCGGTAAAGTCCTCTGCGGGCGGCTCTTCCCCGTCGCACAGCATGACTACGTGCGAGCCGGGCATGCCCTTGACGTGGAACCACCAGTCGTTACGGTCAGCCACCTTGTGCGTGATATACTCGTTTTGCACGTTGTTCTTACCGCACAGCACGCGGTATCCGTTGGTGGTGGTGAACTGCATGACCACGGGGTTTTTATTCTTCTTGGGCGCGGCATAGCCCTTCATGCGCGAGGCGTAGCCAAAGCGGTAAAGCTCCTCGCGGATCTCGTCAAGATCCGCCTGCGTCTCGGCTCTTGTCAGCGCGTCAAACACGGTATACAGATAGGCAAGCTCGTTCTCGCCAAGCTCGATCTGCTTTGTCAGCTCCACCTTGGCGTTGCGCAGCTTGGTGTATTTTTTATAGTACTTCTGTCCGTTCGCCACGGGGGTCAGGCGGTCATCCAGCTCCACAATGCAGCTGCCGTACGTGCCGTTTTGTTCGTCCCAATCCTCGTAATCCACAAGCTCTGCGCGCTTGGCACCCTTTTCGATGCAATACAGGTTGCCCATGATCAGGTCGCCGTACTTTTTATACACCTCAGCCTTCTCGCACTCGGCAAGCTCGCCTCTCTGCGCCTCCAGCTTTTTGGCAATACGGCTCTCGCCGTGCGTCAAGAGCGACAAAATATCCGAAGCGCGCTGCTTGATGCGGCTCTCGCGGTCGCGCGAGGCAAAAAAGTCGTCCAGCATCAGCCCTGCACTCTCGTACTCGCGTCGCGGCATGTCCGCGCCGTAGTGCGAAAGCGTTACAAAGGCATATTCCACCGGCTTTGTGCCGTCGGTCACCATAGTAGGCGTATAATCCCCCGTGCGCACCGCGCTCATGACCGCGTCAAACGCCTGCCACAGCTCGGCTGCCGTGCAGTACTTGACGGGCGTGTCGGTGTGTCTGGTGGCGCGATACGCCATTTCCCTTGCCACCGCAGCAGAGATACCCATGTACCGCTCCAGTATCCAGCGGTCGGTTCTTTGCTCGGGGTCAGCCTGCGCGTATGCAGCCGCAAAGCCCTCGGCATTCTCCTCCAAGGGATTGCACTTGTCCTGCGCGGGGGGCAGCTCGTACGTCATGCCGGGCAGCACCTGTCTTTTGCTGGAGGTAGTAAAGTCCACCGTCTTGAGCACGGCAAGTATTTTTTTGTCACCGTCGGTAAAGATCAGGTTACTGTACTTGCCCATGACCTCTGCGATCAGGTAGCGCGTGCAGGTAAAGCCCATCTCATCGCGCGTTTCAAATTCCAGCTCGGCTGCGCGCTCAAAGCCCATCTGTCTGACCGCGCACAGCTTTGCGCCCGACAAATGCTTGCGCAGCAGCATACAAAACATGGGCGGCTGCTGCGGATTTTCCTTTTGCAGCTCGGTAAATCCGATACGCGGATTATTCGAGCCTGCGTTGATGAGCAGTCGCTTACCGCCAAGCGTTGTGCGCATTTGCAGCACGATCTCGTCTCTCTCGGGCTGCAGCACCCTCTCTATTCTGCCGCCCTGCCCCACGCTGCATATCTCATGCAGCGTGCAGGCAAGCATACCAGCATCAAATGCCATAAAAAATTCCTTTCAATTGCTTACAACAAACTGTTCAGGTTATCCGATTGCGAGGAATCGGGCATGGGGACTACGTACTTGTAGTACTCAATGCCGTACTTTTCACACAGCTCGTAAACCTTTTTCAAATATTCCTTGCGCTGCGAGGTACCGCCGCTCAGGCTGCAATAATAGTAAATCTGAATCGAGGATTTCTCCACGTGCGCTTTTTGCAGATCGGTCTCTGCCAGCTCGTACGCCTGTGCCCACACGTCCAAAAATCCGCGCGCAAACTTGGTATCTCTCTTACCCTTGTCGTTGGTGAACGGGAACATCTTCTCGCCCTTGTCAAAGATGCCGACGTGCGGATTCTTCTTGATGGCGTGCGCGGTCATCTGCTGCATGTAGTCCTTGATCAGCGTCCAGCCCGCGCCATAGTAATACTGCATAAACTCGTCCATGTACGCGTAGTACTGCTCCTCGGTCATATCGGGATCCCACAAGAGCTTTGCCAGCAGATACGAGCGCAGCTCGGCAAACTCACCCGAAACGGATACCTGCTGACCCTCAAGGAACACGCCCTTGACGTTGTGCGCCTTGTAGAACTGTACGTTGGCGTGCAGCACGTCAAAGTTGGGGAAGAAGGTGAAGTAGGTTTCTGCGTTGTAGGTGTAGTCCCAAATGTACAAGTTATCGCAGATCGCGCTCCATTCCTCGATATCCTTGCAGAATTCCTTGTTACGGCTGCAGGTCGCATCGTCCAAGGTGTGCGTAAAGCAGCACTCGATCGAGCACAGACGAATGATCACGTTATCCGCAGGACGCAGATTCTTGGGCGCTTTACGGGTATAGCGGTACGCAAGCGTATCCACGTACACACCGGGATAATCTTCCTTGATATCGTTTGCAATACGGTTGATAAAGGTCAACAGCGAGCCCATCTCTGTGCCCTCTCTGTCATTGATCGCCTTGCAATTTGCGCAATTGCAGCCGCCCTTGCCGGGGTCGGAGTCATTTTGCGATACCGAAATGATGGTTGCCTCGGGGTTGGCGTCCAGCCACTCGCGCACACTTGCAAGCATGGTCTGATACACCTCTTCATCGGTCAGGCAAGGCTGCACGTTGCCCTGATGCGCACTTCCCATCAAAAGGCTGAAGGTATGTACAAATCTGCCCGCATAGCCCACACCGCCGCCGATATCTTCAACGGGCGTGGAGGAATCGTAAAAGCTGTTGTCCTTGGAGTGGTTGGCAAAGTCCTGCTTGTAGCGCATGTCATACCAGTAGGTATCGCGCAGCTCAAAGCTGGGGTTATGCAGCTTGGTAAAGCCCTCGGGGATCTCGGCGGACTTTTGATTGATGATGACCGTGGTATCAGCCGCAAAGAAGCGCACGCCGATATAGTCCTCTAAGAAGCAGTATACGCCGTACATGGTGCCGCGATCCATACTGCCCGTAATGTAAAGCCTGCCGCCGTCCAGCAGCATGGTGTAGCCGTCCAGCTCGACCTTGGCGCGCGCCTCGGTCACAGCAGCCGTGTCGCGGTCGGTCACGCCGATCACGATCTCATGCTCGGATGCCTTTTCCTCAATGCGGAAGCCGGTTGCCTGCTCAAGGTACTGCACAAGCTCGTCTGCACTGTCACGCACGCAATCCGCGCCGCCCTCTTGCACAACAAGCGTAAACTCGGTAATATCCACGCCGCCGATCGTAAGGCTATCCAACGGAATGCCGTCATCGGGCTCGGTTTCCGCCTCGGTCTCGCTCTCGGTTTCGGTCTCGGTCGCACTCTCGCTCTCACTCTCGGGAGCATCGGACTCGGTCTCGGTTTCGGGTGCGGTCGTGCCCTCGGTCTGCTCGCCCTGTCCCTGGGACGGGTTGCAAGCGGTAAACGAAAGCAGCATCAGCGCGGCAAACGCGCCGATCAGCAGGCGCATCCATACGTTGTTGGTTCTCATGTTTTCTCCTCCAATAATGACGGTTTTATCAGTCAAACATCAAAGAGTCTACCTCTGCCAAGGAAGCAAAGGTCATATCAGGGCGCTGCGCGGGCTGAGCGGCATCCACGTCTGTCTGCTGCGTCTCGCCTGTCAGCACCAAAATTGCGGTCACACCGTGCTTCTTGCCAAGCGCGATGTCGGTATAAAGTCGGTCTCCGAAGATGCAAATATCCTCTTTCTGCACGCCTGTTGCCTCGCAGATCATTTCCACGGTCTGCACGTAGGGCTTGCCGAAATACGTGGGCTGCACGCCCGTCGAGGCGGTCACAAACGCTGCGATCGCGCCGCTATCGGGAATAAAGCCCGTTTCGGTGGGGCAGTTGAAGTCGGGATGAGTGGAAAGATACTCCGCACCGCAGCGCACCAGTCTGCAGGCGTTATCCAGCTTTTCATAGGTCAGCGTGGTGTCAAAGCTGGTCACTACGATATCGGCATTCTGCTCGCTGCCGCTGAGCATGGGAATGCCCGACGCACCGAAGTGCTCAACCAGCTCGGGCGTGCCTACCAGATACACGCTCTTGCCGGGACGGTGACGCTTCAAAAACTCCACGGTTACGTCACCCGAGGTCATGATCTCGTCCTCGCGGGGCGAAAAGCCGAGGCGCGAGAGCTTGCCCATATAGAACTCGGTGGTGTGCGAGGCGTGATTGGTAAAGAACAGCACGCGGTAGCCGTTTTCTCGCAGGTGATCAATAAAGCGAATGGCAAAGTCAAATACTTGGTTGCCAAGATAAATGGTGCCGTCCATATCAAACACGAACAGCTTTTTTGCACGTAAAATATCCTTGTTGTTAATCATATCAGTCTCCTTACCGCCATGGCGGCTCAAACAGTTTTAAAACTTCTTTTCATTTCATTATAACACATACTTGATTTTTTTGCAAGATGATGCTATACTGTAATAAAGATTATTTGCTGCTAACGAAAGGAATTTTCATCATGCAACAGAATAAAGTACAAAATAAGGTCGTTGTAGGCATTGACGTGGGTGGCTCGACCACCAAGATCGTGGGCTTTCGCCGCGGCGAGGACGGCAGTGAGGTTCTGATCGCGCCCCTGTTCGTGCAGGCAACCGACCCCATTACATCGATATACGGCGCATTCGGACGCTTTACCATGGAAAACGGACTTGCCCTTTCGGACGTGGATAAGGTCATGATGACGGGTGGCGGCTCTTCCTTCCGCTCGCAGCCCATCTATACCCTGCCCTGCAACAACGTCTCCGAATTTGAGTGCATTGGCTTGGGCGGTCTGTATCTTTCGGGGCTGGATGAGGCAATCGTGGTCAGCATGGGCACGGGCACGGCACTCATTCACTCCAAGAAGGTGGGCGACGCGACCGAGATCAAGTACCTTGGCGGTACAGGCGTTGGCGGCGGCACGCTGCTGGGGCTGACGCAGAAGCTGACGGGCGTGAATACTGTGGAACATATTGAGGAGCTTTGCGCCGAGGGTGACATTGCCAAGATCGACTTGCGCATCAGCGATATTTCCAAGAACCGCACGTATGAGAATATGAAGGATAATCTGACGGTTTCCAACTTTGGCAAGGTCAGCGACATTGCCACGCCCGAGGATCTGGCGCTGGGTGTTGCGAACATGGTAGCTGAGACGATTGCCATGGTAGCGGTATTTGCGGCAAGAGGCTGCGGCGTCAAGGACGTAGTACTGACGGGCAACCTTTCGACCATTGCACCCATTCGCAAAACGTTTGAGTCGCTGGATCAGTTTGGGGTGAATTTTATTATCCCCGAAAACGCACAGTTCGGCACGGTCATCGGCGCAGCATTGCACGATAGTCATAAATGCATTTAACAAACACCCATAGTAAAGCCGCGGCGTGTGCCGCGGCTTTTCACGTCTTGCACGCCCTCCACCACACGGACACGCGCTGTCACGATGAAAAGTTTTGGTCGAGCTTTTTCAAAAGCTCGCGGGGTTTGGGGCAGAGCCCCATAAACCGCCGTTTTTTTGGTTCTTTTTTTGCGGCTACTTGCTCAAAAAAAGAACGGAGAGAATTATCTCAATGTAAACCGTAGGGATATTATGTGAGGAAATCGTTTCCGTTCTTTTTTGACGGAGCAGCCGCAAAAAAGAACCAAAAAACGGCGTGTAGGATTTTTTCGCGCCTGCGGGCGCGACTTGGGGCTCTGCCGGTTGAGTTTTAGATGTTGGACTTCGCAGAAGTCCAGCATCAGGGTGGCGTCAGAAACACTCGAAAGTATGACGACATTCACACGCCACCATGCTTTTCTGAAAAAGCTCGACCAAAACTTTTCATGAGTGGTCATCATAATCTTTCACTTGACCTCTTGACATTTGCATTTTTCTCATGCTATAATAAATAGTTGATAATATGATTTCATCCCGAAAGGAATTTTTACACTATGCAATGGACATCTCTTAACGATCTGAGAGAGAAGTATCTCGCGTTCTTTGAATCTAAGAACCACCTGCGTCTTCCCTCTTATCCCCTCGTTCCCATTAACGACAAATCCCTGCTCCTGATCAACTCGGGCATGGCTCCTATGAAGAAATTTTTCACCGGTGAGGAAATTCCTCCCCGTAACCGCGTGACTACCTGCCAGAAGTGCATTCGTACGCCTGACCTGGAGCGCGTTGGTCATACCGCCCGTCACGGTACTTTCTTTGAAATGCTGGGTAACTTCTCGTTCGGTGACTACTTCAAGAACGAGGCTATTCCGTGGGCTTGGGAGTTCTTGACCTCCCCCGAATGGCTGGATATTCCCGAAGAGCTGCTTTGGCCCTCCGTTTACGAGAAGGACGAGGAAGCTTACGAGCTTTGGAATAAGGTCATCGGCGTTCCCGCTGAACGCATTACCCGTCTTGGTAAGGCTGACAACTTCTGGGAGCACGGCTCCGGTCCTTGCGGCCCCTGCTCCGAGATCTACTTCGACCGTGGCATTGCTCACGGCTGTGGTGACCCGGGCTGCCGCCCCGGCTGCGATTGCGACCGCTTCATGGAGATCTGGAACAACGTATTCTCTCAGTTTGATAACGACGGCAACGGCAACTACACCGAGCTCAAGTCCAAGAACATCGATACCGGTATGGGTCTGGAGCGTCTGGCTTGCGTTATGCAGGGCGCGGACAACATGTTCCTGGTTGACACCAACCGCCGCATTCTCGATACCGTTTGCACCATCGCAGGCAAGACCTACGGTGCTGATGCAAAGGACGACATCTCTATCCGCGTTTGCACCGACCACATCAAGAGCGCAATGTTCATGATCTGCGACGGCGTTATCCCCTCCAACGAGGGTCGCGGCTACGTTCTGCGCCGCATCATCCGCCGCGCTTGCCGTCACGGTAAGCTGCTTGGCATCAACCGTCCCTTCCTGACCGACCTTTGCGTGGTTGCTATGGAAGAAAACTGCGGTGCTTATCCCGAGCTGACCACCAAGCACGATTATATTCTCAAGGTTCTCTCGCTGGAGGAAAAGCGTTTTGACGCTACCATCGACGCAGGCCTTTCCATCCTCTCCGACCTGCTGCACGGTGCGATCGCACAGAACGCTGACACCATCTCGGGCGAAGAAGTATTCAAGCTTTACGATACCTTCGGCTTCCCCATCGACCTGACCCGTGAGATCGTGGCAGAGTCCGGTCTCAAAATCGACGAGGAAACCTTTAAGAGACTGATGAACGACCAGAAGCAGCGCGCACGCGCAGCTCGCGGCAACATCAGCGGCTGGAGCGAAGCTTCCAAGTCCGCACTTGGCAACATTGACAAGACCGAGTTCGTTGGCTACACCCAGTACAGAACCCAGGCAAAGGTCATTGCGATCCTTGCTGAGGATAGCCTTGTAGACACTGTTTCCGAGGGCGATTGCACCGTTATTCTGGACAAGACCCCCTTCTACGGCGAAGGCGGCGGTCAGGTTGGCGATATCGGTACTATGTACAAGGACGGCTTGATGCTCAGCGTAACCGACACCAAGAAGGCTGACGGCATTTACCTGCACCTCTGCACCATCAGCGAGGGCGTGCTCAACGTTGGTGACGTTGTCACCGCTGACATTGCAGACCTGCGCCGTGAGTCCATCAAGCGCAACCACTCCGCATGTCACCTCTTGCAGGCAGCTCTGCGCGCAGTGCTCGGCACGCACGTAGAACAGGCAGGCTCTTACGTTGACGAGTCTCGCTGCCGCTTCGACTTCTCGCACTTTGCTGCGATGACCGAGGAAGAGATCCACAAGGTTGAAATGCTGGTTAACCTGCACATCCTTGCTGCTAACCCCATCGACAGCGTTGAGACCGACATCGAGTCCGCACGCGCAGCAGGTGCTATGGCACTGTTTGGCGAAAAGTACGGCAAGATCGTTCGTATGGTCAAGATGGGCGACTTCTCCACCGAGCTTTGCGGTGGTACGCACTGCGACAACACCGGCAAGATCGGTCTGTTCAAGATCATTTCCGAGTCCTCTGTTGCAGCAGGCGTTCGCAGAATTGAGGCTACCACGGGCTTTGGCGTACTGGAGCTGATGGCACAGAAGGACGCAATGATCGTTCAGGTTGCCAAGGAGCTCAAGGTACAGAACCCTGCAGACAGCGCAAAGAGAGTTGCACAGCTGCACGGCGAACTGGCAGCAGCTAAGAGAGAGATCGAATCGCTGAACGCCAAGATCGCAGGCTCCAAGCTGGACAGCCTGCTGGGCAGCGCAAAGGCAGTTGGCGCAGTTAAGCTGATTGCAGCGCACATGAGCGGCATGCAGATCGACGCAGTTCGTGCACTGGCAGACCAGATCAAGGCTGACCATGCTGACACGGTAGCAGTACTTGCAGTAAACGCAAACGGCAAGCTCAACTTTATTGCAGTTGCCGGCAAGGATGCAGTTGCAAACGGCGCACACGCTGGCAAGCTGGTTGGCGCAGTTGCAGCAGTAACCGGCGGTAAGGGCGGCGGACGTCCTGACAACGCAATGGCAGGCGGCAATGACGCAAGCAAGATTGCAGACGCACTTGCAGTTGCAGAAAGCACCCTGGCAAGCCAGTTGAAGTAATCAAACAGTTATAGCCCCTCGGACGTTGTCCGAGGGGCTTTTCACGTCTTGCACGACCGCCACCAAACGGTCACGTAACACAGGATAAAAAGTTTTGGTCGAGCTTTTTCAAAAGCTCGCGGGTCGAGGGCAGAGCCCTCGTCGCGCCCGCAGAGGCGAAACTTATTCTCGGCGTTTCTTTTGGTACTTTTCTTTGCGCCAGCGGTGTCAAAGAAAAGTACGGAAACGGTTTGCTCAACGCAACATCCCAACAACGTAGGGGCGACCATTGGTCATCCCAAGTGTTTGGACGGGACGTGCAATGCACGCCCCTACATTCCGACCCTGCCCGAAAAGAACGGAAACGATTTTCTCACATAATATCTCTACGGTTTACATTGAAAAAATTCTTTCCGTTCTTTTTTTGACGGAGTAGCCGCAAAAAAAGAACCAAAAAAACGGGGTTGGAGAGGTTTCGCGCCTGCGGGCGCGACGAGGGCTGCGCGCCCTCGACTGCGGTCGCTTTTTGCAAAAAGCGACGCAAAAACTCTCACACGTTTTTTCGCTGAACAAAACAGGGGCTGTCGCTTTCGCGACAGCCCCGTTTTTTGTTTTCTTGTCTTCCCTATTATTCTGCGGTCAGACCCGAACGCTCGATACCTTCTACAAGGTATCTCTGTCCGAACAGGTACAGAACTACCAGCGGTGCAATAATGCAAAGACCGCAAGTGTTTCTGATCGCTGCGTAATACAGGCTCTGGCCTGCATAGTCAGTCTTGAGCGACTTGGGAATGTCAATGATGTCAGGCATCAGTACCGTCTTGGTGGTCGTGAAGAACAGCTCCGTGTAGAAGTTGTCGGTCCACTGCCAGCAGAACGAGAACAGGAATACCGTGATCAGCATAGGTACGGACATGGGCAGAACGATCTGAATGAAGGTTCTGAAGTTGCTCGCACCGTCAATGTATGCGGATTC
>JAZRDG010000154.1:0-5708 GCA_045660125.1 Eubacteriales bacterium
GGTCTGAAGAAGGCTAACGTAACCCTGAACAGAAAGATGCTGTCTGAGATCGCAATCAGCGATCCCGCTGCATTCACCGCTCTGTGCGAGCAGGCTAAGGCTGCTCTTTAATTGAATATCGGGGATGCCTACACGTGTACGTGCGGGCATCCCCGGTTGCGTTTAATGGCATAGGCAAAACCCTTATAAAACAAGGGAAAACCGTGCCAAAATGGGCTGTGTGCATCAAATGCGCCAGCCCCTTTTCCCTGAAAATGCCCCTTTTGGGGCACCCTTTTACGGAGGATTTTTGCATGGATTACACCCCCATGATCATCACGTCCAGACAAAATGCGCAGGTCAGTCTTGCTTGCAAGCTGGGCGAAAAAAAGCACAGGCAGAGCGAGGGACTGTTCCGTTTTGACGGCGTAAAGCTGTATTGCGAGGCGGTCAAGCGCGGCGTGGAGCTGGTCTTTATTTTGGTGGACGAGACGCAAAAAACGGCACTGGACGCCAAGGCGCGCAGCCTGTACGGGCTGGGTCTTGACGCTGCAAATTGCCGCATTTTGTATCTTTCGCACGATCTTTTTGTCAAAATTTCGGACGAAAATGCGCCCGAGGGCATCATTTGCGTGGCAAAATATATTGACAAAATTCATAAAATCGCTACAATAGATAGTAGTGATGAGGAGCTTGCGCGCATTCTGTCGCCGCTTGGCGGCAGGGTATTGCTGTGCGAGTCCTTGCGCGACCCCGGCAACGTGGGCACGGTCATTCGTACCGCGTTTGCTTTCGGCATCGATTGGCTGATTCTCAGCGGTGACTGCGCCGATCTGTATAATCCCAAGGTGCTGCGCGGTGCCATGGGCACGCTGTTCTCGCAGCGCATTCTGCGCGTGGACGATCTGGCTGCCGCTATCGAAATGATGCGTGCGTCGGGCAGACGCGTATATGCTGCCGCGCTGGACGAAAGTGCGCGTCAGCTTGGCAGTTTTGCCTTCTCGAAGGCGGACAGTGCCGTGATCGGTAACGAGGGGCACGGGCTTTCCGAGGGCGTGCTGCGCGCTTGTGATGCAAGCGTGTATATCCCCATGGCGGGTGACGCCGAGTCGCTCAACGCCTCGGTTGCGGCTGCCGTACTGATGTGGGAGATGTGCCGCAACGATTAAACCGCACGAAAAACTGTTGACGTATGAAAGGAGCTGCTTGCATGAAAGGAAACGAGACCTTATTTTCGGTATGGCTGTCGCTTTGCACGGGTGTTGCCAATGCGGAATTTGCCCCGCTGATCGCGCAGTTCGGCTCTGCATACGCGCTGTTTCGCGCAGAGGAGAGCGAGATCGAAGCGCTGGATATCAGCGAGAGCCTGAAGGGCAAGCTGTGCGATAAGTCCTTGGACGAGGCTTACGGCATTGTAGATTACTGCCGTGCACACGGCGTAGGCATTTTGTGCTATACCGATCCCGCATATCCGAGTACGCTGCGCGCCATCAAGGCGCCGCCCTGCGTGCTTTATTACAAGGGCAAGCTGCCCGATTTTGAAAAGCGCCTGTTTATCAGCATGGTAGGCACGCGCAGCATGAGTGAATACGGCAAGGACATGGCGTACAGAATCTCTTATGAGCTTGCAAGCACGGGCGCTGTGATCGTCAGCGGTATGGCGCTGGGCATTGACGCGGCATGTGCCGTGGGTGCACTGGCTGCCAAGGGCTGCACGGTGGCGGTGCTTGGATGCGGCATTGACGTGCCGTATCCCCGTCAGCACGACCGATTGATGCACGCTATAGCCGAGCACGGACTTGTGCTGACCGAATTTCCGCCCTCCACGCCGCCCAGAGGCTACCATTTTCCGCTGCGCAACCGCATTATCAGCGGTCTTGGCGTGGGTACCTTGGTGGTGGAAGCCGATCTTGGCAGCGGTGCGTTGATCACCGCAAGAGAGGCGATCGTGCAGGGAAAGGACATTTATGCCGTTCCCGGCAACGTGGGCGATCCCAATACCTCGGGCACAAACGCGCTGATCCGCGACGGTGCCGCCGTGGCGCTGGGCGCACGCGACGTTTTACAAAATTATGCGTTTCTGTACCGCGACAGCGTGGATAGCGCACGCCTGATGCGCGCACAGGAGCGTTCCGATCCCGACCCTGCCGCTTTTGCGCGCTACGGCGTCGGTGTTCCCGCAGCATCCGCACCTGCCAAGAGCGTGCGCGAGGTGCGCGAGGAGCAAAGCACCCCACAAAAGAGATCTGCCCCCAAGGCAAGCAAGCCTGAGCAGATCGAGCAACCCCGGGTACAGGCTGCCCCCGCGCAGCCCGCACCGCAGCCGCACAGCGACAACTCTGCCGAGGTGCTGGCGCAGTTTTCACAAAAGCAGCGCGATATGTTCGCGCAGATCCCGCTGGATAAGGCGATCAGTGCCGATTGGCTGGTACGCTGCGGTTATGCCGCACACGAGGTCATGATGGCGCTGACCATGTTTGAGATCAAGGGACTGATCTCCTCGCTGCCCGGCGGACTTTACACTCGAAAATAATACCTTACCTGAAAGGACAAGAAATATAACTATGGCAAATCTGGTAATTGTGGAGTCACCCTCCAAAGCAACAACCATTAAGGGCTATCTTGGCTCTAACTATAAGGTCATCGCCTCCAAGGGTCACGTGCGTGACCTGCCCAAGAGCACGCTGGCGGTGGATATTGAGAACGGCTTTGACGCGCATTACATCAACGTACGCGGCAAGGGAGATCTGATCAAGGAGATCCGCAAGGAGGCAAAGCACGCCACCAAGGTATTCCTTGCAACCGACCCTGACCGCGAGGGCGAGGCAATTTCCTGGCATCTGGCGGCAGTTCTGGGCATTCCCGTGGAAAAGACCCAGCGCGTGACCTTCAATGAGATCACCAAGACCGCGGTCAAGGCAGCGATCAAGCAGCCCAGACAAATCGACATGGATCTGGTAGACTCGCAAAGAGCACGCCGTATCGTGGACAGAATCGTGGGATATAAGATCAGCCCCCTGCTTTGGAAGAACGTCAAGCCCGGACTTTCCGCAGGTCGCGTGCAGAGCGTTGCAACCAAGATGATCGTGGAGAGAGAAAACGAGATCCGCGCATTCGTGCCCGAGGAATACTGGACCATTGCAGCACAGCTGCACACCGAGGACGGCGCGCACGTGCTGGCACGCTTCTGGGGTGACCAGAACGGCAAGGTCAAGCTGACCTGCCGCGAGCAGGCTGAGGCAGTTGTCAACGCCGTGCAGGGCAAGCCCTTTGTCGTAGCAGAGGTCAAGCGCGCAACCAGACATAAGTCTCCCGCGCCTCCCTTTACCACCTCCACCATGCAGCAGGAGGCTTCCCGTAAGCTGGGCTTCCAGTCGCAGCGCATCATGCGCGTGGCGCAGGAGCTTTACGAGGGTATTAACGTCGGCTCCGAGAACGGCGGCGTACAGGGTCTGATCACCTACATGCGTACCGACTCGCTGCGTATTTCGGACGAGGCACAGGCAGCAGCACTTGCATTTATTACGGGCAAGTACGGCGAGCAGTATTGCCCCGCAAGCCCCAGAACCTATAAGGCAAAGGCAGGCGCACAGGATGCACACGAGGCGATCCGTCCCACCAAGACCGACCTTGAGCCCGCAAAGATCCGCAAGTACCTGACCACCGATCAGTACCGTCTTTACAAGCTGATCTGGGAAAGATTCGTGGCAAGCCAGATGCAGTCCGCAGAGCTGGCAACCCTGAGCGTGGACTTTAACGCAGAGGGCTATTTGTTCCGCACGGGCGGCTATACCGTCACTTTCCCCGGTTACATGGTGCTGTACGAGGAATCGACAGACGATAAGGCTGACGAGAACGACCCCGACCAGATGAACGATATCCGCCTGCCCGACATGAAGAAGGGTCAGGAGTGGCAGCCCGGCTCGATCGATCCCGCAAGACATTTCACCGAGCCCCCTGCAAGATACACCGAGGCAACGCTGATCAAGAACCTTGAGGAAAAGGGCATCGGCAGACCCTCTACCTATACCACCATCATCACCAATATTTCCAAGAACTACGTTTCCCGTGACGGCAAGTCGCTCTATCCCACCGCGTACGGTGAGGTGACCACCAAGCTCATGGAGGAAAACTTCCAAAGCGTTGTGGACTACCGCTTTACCGCACGCATGGAGAACGATCTTGACTCGATCGAAAAGGGCAGCGTGGTCATGAACGACGTGCTTGAGAAGTTCTGGCGCGACTTTGCAGGTCAGCTGGAGAGCGCAGAGCAGGCACTTGCAACTGCCAGCTACGAGCTTCCCGTGGAAAAGACCGATATGATCTGCGACAAGTGCGGCGCGACCATGATCGTCAAGAACGGTCGCTTTGGCAAGTTTGCCGCTTGTCCCAACTACCCCACCTGTAAGAATACCAAGCCTCTGAACGCTCCCAAGGCTGAAGAGGAGGGCGAAGCACAGACCGAGAAAAAGGTTGTTGTGGCTGATTTCAAGTGCGAAAAGTGCGGCGGGGATATGGTACTGCGTACAGGCAGATACGGCAGCTTCTACGCTTGCGCTAACTATCCCACCTGTGCCTTTACCAAGCCCAGAACCAAGGATATCGGCGTACCTTGCCCCAAGTGTGCAAGCAAGGTGGTTATGAAGTACGGCAAGAACAAGACCGTGTTCTACAGCTGTGAAAAGTATCCCGAGTGCGATTTCTCCTCCTGGGATATGCCCGTAGGCGAAAAGTGCCCCGATTGCGGCGGTATGCTGTTCCGCAAGAAGGGTAAGGCACTCATCGTGTGCCACGATAAGGCGTGCGGCTATCAAAGACAGGCAACCGAAACCGAAATGACGGGTGAGGGTGAAGCATAATGGCTGAGTATATTTCGATTCTCGGCGCGGGACTTGCAGGCTGTGAGGCTGCCTATGCGGCAGCCGAGCGCGGCGTGAAGGTCAAGCTTTACGAGATGAAGCCGCAAAAATACACGCCCGCGCACCACGCGCCCACCTTTGGCGAGCTGGTTTGCTCCAACTCGCTGCGCTCGGACGCGATCTCCAACGCCATCGGTCTGCTCAAAGCAGAAATGCGTGCCATGGGTTCGCTGATCATGCAGGCAGCGGACGCAACGCGCGTGCCCGCAGGCTCGGCGCTTGCGGTGGACAGAGTGCTGTTTTCCGAGTATATTACCGAGCGAGTGCGCAATCACCCCAATATTGAGGTGATCGAGTGCGAATGTGACCGCCTGCCCGACGATGGCATTACGGTCATTGCAACGGGACCCTTGACCAGCGAGCCGATGGCGGAGTACATCCGCGACGGACTTGGCTGTGCGGGTCTGCACTTCTTTGACGCTGCCGCGCCCATTGTGGATGCGGACAGCATCAATATGGATATCGCGTTTTTTGCATCGCGCTACGATAAGGGCGATGCCGACTATATCAACTGCCCCATGAACAAGGAGCAGTACGACGCCTTCTACGAGGCGCTGATCTCTGCAGAGGAGGCAGCCTTGAAGGAATTTGACCGCGAGCAGCAAAAGGATCTGACCGTTTTCGAGGGCTGCATGCCCGTGGAGGTCATGGCGCGCCGCGGCTACGAAACGCTGCGCTACGGTCCTTTGAAGCCCGTTGGCTTGATCGATCCGCGCGTGGGTAAGGAATATTACGCGGTCGTGCAGCTGCGCAAGGAGAATGCAGAGGGCACGATGTACAATCTCGTGGGCTTCCAGACCCACTTGACCT
>JAZRDG010000155.1:0-10387 GCA_045660125.1 Eubacteriales bacterium
TACCAACCCCAAGTACCGCTACGGCGGCGACTTTGGTGACACCCCGCACGACGGCAACTTCTGCACCGACGGCCTGGTTTACCCCGATCGCCGTCCGCACACGGGTCTTTTGGAATACAAGCAGGTCATCAAGCCCTTCCGAGCTGCCTTTGATCAAGCCACGGGCACGCTGACCATCAAGAACCTGCGTTACTTTACCGCTCTTTGCGACCTTGACCTTTACTGGAGAGTCGAGTGCCGCGGCAAGACGGTGGCATCGGGCAATATCTACGCATTGGATATCGCACCGCAGGCAAGCGCATCTTACGCGCTCAACCTTGATGCGCCCATGACCGATTGCGCTTACCTCTTTATCAGCGTGACCCAGAACGGCGACAAGCCCTGGGCATCCGCAGGCCACGAGGTTGGCTTTGCGCAGTTTGCATTGGATGTCACCGCCAGCGAAAAAGCACCGCTTGGCAGCACCGCATCCCCCTATGCTTACTTTGACGCCGCACAGACCGAGGACAAGATCACGGTGCGCACCGCCAAGACTGTCTACACCTTTGACCGCGCAAGCGGCTTGATCGCAGGTATTTGCGACAATGGCAAGCAGCTGCTCTGCTCCCCCATGACGCCCACCGTATGGCGCGCGCCTACCGATAACGACAGAAACATCCGCAACCTCTGGCAGCAACTGGGCATGCATACCGCAAGCACCTCCTGCACCTCTTGCGAGCTTGTTGAGCAGACCACGGAATACGCCAAGATCGCGGCTACGCTGACGCTTGGCAACGACGGCGCAGAGCCGCTTGCCAACATCAAGGCAACCTACACGGTATATGCCGAGGACGGCATCAAGATCGACATGGACACCGAAGTCCGTCAGGACTTACCCCACCTGCCCCGCTTCGGTGTGGAGTTCACAATGCCCGAGGGTTCTGAAAATCTGACCTACTTCGGCAGAGGTCCTGTGGAGGCATACGCCGACAAGCAGCACGCATCGTACGTGGGTCTGTTCCGCACCACCGTGAGCGAGAACTTTGAACCCTACGTCAAGCCGCAGGAAAACGGCGCGCACGCAGATACCAAGTGGGTATCCATCTCCTCGCTGATCGGTCACGGCATCACGGCGCTTTCCACCGCGCGTGATTTCAGCTTTAACTGCTCGCATATCTCGACCGCGCAGCTGACCTCCACCGCACATAACGATGAGCTGGTCCCTGCCAAGGAAACGGTTGTCAACCTCGATTACCGTCAGGACGGCATCGGCTCTAACTCCTGCGGCCCCGGTCTTGCGCCCAAGTGGCAGTTTGCCGAAAAGAAATTCACGTTCACCATTCGTCTGTTGCCTGCCTTTGTCGAAGGATTTGATCCTTTCGAACAGATTGGCAGACAGTAATATACAAGCAGACGCAGCTGCGGATATGCAAATCCGCACCTGCGTCATTATATTTGATCAAAAACACAAATGAGTTCTTAGCGCCTGCGCGGGCGATCAATGATCGCCCCTACGGGTGTTTCTTTTTAGATTTTCACTGCACAAAATCTTTGCACAATACCTTGTAGGGGCGATCATTGATCGCCCGCGCAGGCAGCAACAACTCACCCCCGCCGATTGCTCGGCGGGGGTGTTTTTTGTTATTTGATTTTAATCCTTCTTCTTGCCAACAACCAGCGCGCCGAGTGCGATGCAAGCGATCAATGCGATCGAAGCGGTCACGGACTTGCATCCGTTCTGCTCTGCCTGCTCGGTGGTCTGCTCGGTCTGGGTCTGTGCAGAGGTTTCGGTTTCGGACTCGGTCTCTGCGGGCTCGGTGGTCTCACCCTCGGTGGTAGGCTCTTCACCGGTAGCATTGAGCTGCGTGCTGATAAAGCTGTACTTGAATCTCGCACCGGGAGCTACGTCACCGGAGATGTAGAAGTCCATGATATCGCCCGAGAACTTCTCGTAATCGCCCTCGTCGTGAACGTTATCCGTCCAGGAGAAGTTGATGGTGTAATCGTTGCCGGACAAGCCGAGGTCGCTCTTGGCAACCTTAACGGTCATGTATCTGCCGTTTACAACGTATGCGCAATCTGCAACCTTGGCAGACTCATAGCCGTTGCCGGTGAACTTTTCAAGCACCACGGTATCAGCAGACGCTGCGGACTTGTTGATGACGTACTCAAAGGTTTCCCAACCCTGATTTGCCTGATCGGAGTCGATGTACAACGTCATCCACAGGCTATCGGTATAGGGCGTGATATCCTCTGCGCACTCAACGTTGAAGTATACGTACTCGTCGTCACGTGCCACCTGTGCACCGATCAGGTCGTTTCTGCCCGAGGTCTCAGTGTACTTGTGAGAGCCGTAGCCGGTGCTGTTACGGTCGCCGGTATTGTTTGCGTATGCCTCGTAGTAAGGCGCTACGTTCTTCCACTGCTCCTGACCTGCGGACAGATCAATGGTAGCGTTCAGGCTGGGCGTGGGAATGGGGGTTGCGCCCTTATACTGACGTGCGAAGTTGACGAACTGGTAATAGTAGTGATCCTTCAGCTCACCCTTGGTAGGCTCAAGGTCACGGGAGAATTCGTTATCAAACTGGTCAACCAATGCGTTGTTGACCTTGGAGTTTGCGCCGCCCCAAGGATCGGGCTGACGCCATGCGTGCCACTCGTTCCAACCGGTGACAAAGATGACCTCGGGATCGGTTTCCAGCGCATAGTTGAACTGCTCTGCAAACTGGTAACCCCACAGAGAAGCACTCGGTCCTTCCTTCTCGTAGCGATCGGGATACTCGGAGGTATAGGAGCGGCCCATAACGTGCTCGCCGTTCATTGCCGTGATCTCCTTGTTGACGTAGTTGTGGTTGACAGCCACGCCGACCGACATCTGCTCGATCATACCGTTTCTGACGCCTGCGGGGCCCTTGATGGAATACAGTGCCTGCGGATATACCGACAGCCAGCCCCAGGTCTTTGCGGCGGTCTCTGCAACGCGATATTCAGGCTGACCTGCACGCCACGTAAAGAAATTCTTGATCTCCGAGCCGATATCACCGTCCGGAACGGCATTGCGGTGACCCATCAGCATGGGCTTATCATCCCAGTAGAACCACAGATCCTTGTAAAGACCGGGCTTGTAGATATCGTGATAAATGACGTTTGCCTGCGATACGGCACCCGAGTGCACGCCGAACGGCAACAGGAAGGATACCTTAGGTACGTCCACGCCGCCCGTCTTCATCGCCTGCTCCCAAGTGGGATACAGTACGAAATAGCTCTCTCTCCAGGTAAAACCGCCGTTGGTGTTATCGGTAAAGATCACGTCTACACCGGCATTTGCCAAAAGTTCAGCCTGCTTGCGCAGTACCCAGGGGTCTTCGGTGGTATAGAAGCCGTAGATCGGCTCGTTCCAGAAGCAGTAGCGGCCGGTGCCAACCCATGCCTCGTGGTTATAATCGTTCTTTGCATCGGGATACTTCTTGAGCAGCTCGGTAGTATTGACCGCGCCTGCAGAAGCAGTTTCCTTGGTGTGCCAGGTCCAGTAGAACATAGCAAGCGTCTTTTCATCGCGAGGTGCGCCTACCTCGGCGTTGGTCAGAGAAACTCTGCCAAGACCATCGGTAAATACCCAAGTGTCGGGCAGAACCTCGTTTTGGTGGCTCAAGCTGTCCGAAGGAACTACCACGGGCTCCTCGGGCGCAACCACGGTCTGCGGCTCAAGCTCAAAGAAGGGCGTGTCGGGGCGCTCGATAAAGGTCACGCGCATATCCCAGTCTCTTCTGCTCTCGGAGCCGTTGGTGTACACGTAGCTGCCGTTATTCGAGTAGTCCTGTACCCATACGCCAACCTGTCCGCGCACGTCGTGAATGCGCAGGAAGTATTCACCTGCAGGCAGCGGATCAAAGGTCAGCTTGTTATAAGCGTTGTCGCGCAACGGATCAAAACGCTGCGTTACCAAAGGTTCGGACATAATCGTAGTGTCATAGTTGGTGTCCCATGCGTACAAGCTCAGCGTTGCAGCCGAGTCAGTGGTGCTCCACGTGGGCATAGAAACCTCCACGGCAGTAAATGCACCGCCAATGCCAAGACGGACAGCGTAGTCACCGGCAACGTTCTGTGCGCCTCTGTTTGCGCCCGAGCTGCTATGTACGTTGACCACCGCGCCTGCGGCAAATACGGTCTGTACGCCTACTGCCGCCAGCATAGCCAAGCAAATGACCAGGCACACGGCAAAGGACAAGAATTTGCGATTGGTTTTCATAAAAATCCTCCTTTGAAAATCAATTGGGGGTATTGGCAAAATTATACCACAAAACTCGCCAATCGTCAATAGATTTACGCAAGATTCACAAATAAAAGGAGCTGCCCACATGGGCAACTCCTTAACTTTAACGGAATATGCAAATCGCGAGATACAGCACCACGCACAAGATCGCTCCGGGCGAAGCAAACGCAAGCGCCGTATGCTTTGCAATCTCAAGCACCGTGGGCTTGGTTGCGGGTCTGTAAGCGTCGGGCATGCCCTGTTTTGCATACGCACGGTACAGTCTGCTGCTCTCACCGAAGAACACGGCAAGGCACAAAAGCAGTGCCGCAATCATCAAGATCAAAAACAGCGTGGTCGCGCTTTGCGTGACGTAAAAATCCGCAAAGCCGCTCTGCCCGAACAGGCAGAACAGATTGTACAGAAAATGCACGATCATTGTGCAGAACACCGAGCGCGTTGCGTACAGCGTCAGCGCAAGCATGACACCCGCAAACAAATACACAGGCATGGCAAGCAGATTGAAATGCAGCATAGAGAACAGAATCGAGCTGACTGCAACAGCGCAAGCCACGCCCCTGCCCTCAAATTCCGCGCACAGCATACCGCGGAAGATCAGCTCCTCGCATACCGCGGGCAAAACCGCATATGCAAGCACCAGATACACCACGCCTGCCATCGTGCCGTCATGCCGCGAGGTAAAGGTATCGTACAGCACAAAGCTTTGTCCCGCACTCAAATTCCCCATCAGCACGCTGAGCAAAAAGCAGCCCGTGACCAGCACGCCTGCCGCACTTGCCAGCAGCAGCACGTGGTCAAAGCCGGGGGCTTTGAGGCGCAAGCGCTTGGCAAACCCTTTGCCGCGGAAGCGCAAAAACAGGTATCCGGGTATGATAAAGATCAGAATCTGCAGCAGCACGACCACCAGATATTCGTTATCGCGGTCGATCAGCAGCACGTCCAGTAATCTTGAAAGCAGCAAAAGCGCAAAATTGCCCAAGATCAGCAGCAATACGGGATCAAAGGGCAGCTTGCCAAGCAGCGGAATCTGCTTCCAGCGGTAGGCAAGGCGCTTGCTGCGCACGTCCTCTCCCACTTGTGCGTCACGCTCCTCGGGCTCGTAGCCGTCATCGGCATCGTACGCGTCGTCTTCTGCGTTATATTCGTCCATCGCATCAAGGGCATCGGAATCGGATGCGTACATCGCATCGTCGATCACCGCCGTCCCGGACGCCTGACCAATCGTTTCTATCTCGGCGGCAGCATGCACGCCCTCGGGGGTAATGACGTACGCCACGGGCAGATCATGCTCTTCGGCAGGCAAACGCTGTGCAGCACCGCAAGCGTACACCGCGCACGCGCTCACGCCCTCAAAGTCTGCCAAAAATCTGTCGTAATAGCCCTTGCCGTAGCCAAGGCGATTGCCAAACACGTCCACCGCCAGCGCAGGCAGGATGCAAAGCGCATCGCTCGTCGGCTGCCACGGCAGACAATCCTCGCTCGGCTCAAGGATGCCAAAGCTGCCCTCTACCAAGCGCGCGGGGGTGTCCACCACGTAAAACGCCATGCTCCCCGTCTTATCAAGGCAGCGCGGATACGCCACCGTTTTTCCCAGCTCCCATGCGTCGCGCGCCACAGCCGAAAGGTCGATCTCGTCGCCCTTTGCCGCGTAAAGCAGCACGCAGGATGCATTTATATACGTGGGATCTTGCAGAATGTGCGCGCAAATCGCACGCGATTGCGCCGCCCTTTGCTCGGGCGTCATATCTGCACGCGCGGCACGGTAGTGCGCGCGCAATTCCTTTTTGGTCATTTCATTCATTTCGCAAATACCGCTTTGCCGATCTGCTCAGCCTTGTCCTTACCGCACAGCACCTCTACCAAGCCAAGGCCAAATTCCAGTGCCGCGCCCATACCCTTGGAGGTAATGATCTTGCCGTCGCACTCCACGCGCGCGTCGGTCACGGTCGCACCCTCCAGGTACTGCTCAAAGCCGGGATAGCACACCGCTCTTTTGCCCTGCAGATATCCGCGCTTGCCAAGCACCATGGGGGCAGCGCAAATGGCGCACAGATACGCGCCGTTTTTCGCGCCTGCACGCAAAGCTGCGTCCACCACGCGGGAGTTATCCAGGTTTTCCGAGCCGGGCATGCCGCCGGGCAGAATGATCATATCGGGAGCGGAATCGCGGTACATGGTGTCGGGAATATCCGCCTGTACGCGAATGCCGTGCGCACCCAAAATGCTGTCACCGCCCACGCCAACCGTGGTCACCTGCACGCCTGCACGACGCAGCACGTCCAAGGGCGTCAGCGCCTCGATCTCCTCAAAGCCGTTTGCCAAAAACAGATATACCATGATGCCCCTCCTATCCAAAATTCAAAATACTTTTATGCGAAAAATGCGATCAGCTCGTCGGTCTTGACGGTCTGCTCTTCTCTGCTGACCAGATTCTTGACCTTTGCTACGCCCTCGGCATACTCGCTGCCGCCAATGATGACCACGTGCGAGAAGCCCTGACGAATGCCCCAATCCAGCTGCTTGCCGAACTTCTTCTTGCCAATATACAGGGTGGATGCCACGCCTGCATCACGCAGAGACTCTACAAGGCAAGCGCAGTACTCGTAGGGTACGTCGTCAAACACCGTAACAAGCACCTTGGTGCCGCCGGTGTACAGATCGGGAATCAGACCGTGAATGGTCAGGAAGTTTTCCAAGGTGACGTCACCCAAGCCGTAGCCCACGCCGCTGATCTGGTTCTTGACGAACAAGCCGACAAGGTTGTCGTATCTGCCGCCGCCGAACATTGCGCGGTTGTTCTCGGGAGCGAGGTCAAATACCTCGAAAACGGTACCGGTGTAGTAGTCCAGACCGCGCACGATGCCGAAATCAAACATGCAGTAACGGTCAAGATTCATTTTCTCCAGCATTGCAAACAGGCTGGCAAGCTCCTGCGCACCACGGCTCTCGGGGCAAAGTGCGCACGCATCTGCCGCGCTCATGCCGTACAAGGAGTCGATCTTTGCGATCTGCTCGGCAGTAATGCCCAGCTCGCCCATTTCCTTTTCATAAACCTCACGCGGAATCTTGTTCTTCTTGTCCACGATCTTGGAAACCTTGCGTGCGCGCTCCTCGCCCTCGCCCGCAATGGTTGCAATCACGTCGTTAAAGAAACGGCGGTTGTTGATGTGCACGCGGAACATGGTCTCGTCCGCGCCAAAGGCACGCAGAATACGGATCGCACTGGTGATAGCTTCCAGGTCTGCTTCATAGGTGTCGCAGCCGAAAATATCTACGTTGACCTGCCAGAACTCGCGCAGTCTGCCTCTCTGCGGCTTCTCATAGCGGTAGCAGTTGGGCATGGAGAACCACTTCAGGGGGAAGTTAAGCTCACCGATCTTGGCGGAAACCATACGCGCAACGGTGGGGGTCATCTCGGGACGGATCGCAAGATTACGGTCCGCTCTGTCGGTAAAGTGGTAGGTCTGCTCGTTGGCGATCTCCTCACCGCTCTTGGCAGCATACAGCTCCAAGGACTCAAGCATAGGTCCTGCATATTCGTCAAATGCCGCGTCCTCCAAGGTCTTGCGGATCTTGCCAAAGAACCAGTTACGCAAAACCATATCGCGCGGATAAAAATCTCTTGTGCCCTTATAAGGCTGTGTAGGAAGCAATTTCATTTGTATTATCCTCTTTTTGTTTAGTCTTGAATATAATCATATTATTATAACATATATCATCATGGCTTGTCAATCATATAGACGCAAACCGCAGCACCAAATCCAAAACATTTTTGCTCTTTTTTGCAATATCTTTTCAAAAAGGTCTTGCATTTTTGAAAAGGTTGTGATATAATATAGCCCGTGCCACAGAAGTGGTACATTTCATACGGAGAGATAGTTCGCCTGCGGCGAAGATTCGCTGCGCGAATACGAAGTGGATTCGGCTTACGCCGAGCCGTTCGATATCTGCCCCGCATGAAATTAAAAATTTCATACGGAGAGATATCGAAGTGGTCATAACGGGGCTGACTCGAAATCAGTTTGTGCTAACGCACACGAGGGTTCGAATCCCTCTCTCTCCGCCATAAAAGCAAAAGGAGATCCTCAAAGGATCTCCTTTTGCTTTTATCGTGAAAGCTGTACCAATTTGAACCCCGCCGCAAGAGCAAGTCTCCCCCATGAGTGTCATCCTGAGCGGAGTGTAGTCGCATGGCGACGGAACGCAGTCGAAGTTTTGCATAGTGTAGCGCAAGCGAAACGGTGCAAAACCGACGAGGGCAATCGTTCTCGATTGCACGAGGAAGGGATCTGTGAGCGATTTATAACACCCTTTTGTGCACAAAGTTACTTTCTATAAGCAAGCAGTCATAAACCCTTCAGAGATCCTGCTTCGACTTGCCGCATACGTCAAGTCTTGCACTTTTGCTCGCTGCGGTGCGCCTTGGCGGCGCATCCTCGACCCGCAAAAGTTCGACTCCGCACCGTTGCTACGCAACTCTGCTCCGCTCAGGATGACACGTTGGGGGATGGGTTGTTTGCATCAAAGCTCTCTCCCAAACACAAACTCACTTTTTTCAAAATCATCTTGATATTTTGTATTGACGCATCATAGAAACAATTCAAACAGGGCTGACCGCGGTCAGCCCTGTTTGCTATTTAGATTTCGATCATCACCGCATCTCTTGCGGGGACGGTGATCTCGCGACCGTCCACGGTGCAGATCTCGGCGGTGTCGCCGGGGTTGACAAAAATCTGTGCGCGTGTGCCGTCCTGTGCCCGCCATGCGGTGGTATAAACGGTCGGGAAGGTGCAAGCGTGGCCGTACCACTCCATCCAGAATTCCTTTTGTCCGCAGGTGACGGGCTTTGCGGGGATCATGCGACCATTATGCAGATACTTCCCTGCGCCCTCGCGGTAAAAGCGGCAGAGGTTTGCCACCAGATCAAGTGCCTTTTCTCTATCGGGCAGGCGCGAGAAATCGTGGTTGCCCCAGTTGGTCATGAGCTGTCCGTCGGGCGTGAGCACCAGGGTCATCAGGTCACCCGCAGCGAACGAATAGCCCACGCGGTAGCAGAGCGTATCCTGATCGTTCCCGAACGGGCAGGACACCTGATTGCCCATGAAATTGCGCAGGTACTCGTGGTACAGGTACGCGTACAGCGGCACGGGTGCGCCTACGTGATAATTGAGCTCAAAGCGGTTGTCACTCATGAGCAAATTGCCCATAAACGGCTCGGCTGCTGCGCTTTCACAGCCCAGCAGCATCTTGCCCGCCTTGCCGTTCCACTCTGCCAGCATGTTTTGCATATTCTCGGTCATCCAAGCACCCGGCACGGGGGGATGGCCGTGAGAGCGGCTATAGCAGAAATACTGCCCGCCGCCGTGATTCTGATCCAAAATCTGCGCGTAATCAATGCCGCTTTCAAACAGCGGCTCGTACGCCTTGGCAAGAATATCGTGTCCCATCTCGGATGCGGGGCAGATATCGTATCCCTTGCGCTGACCCGTGCAGATGCGGCTGATCGCCACCTTGCCGTCGGGTCCTGCGCACATGCCGCGCGTCAAGTCCTCGCGCTCGCAAATCTCGGTGCAGTCGTAATCGTCCACCAAATTGCTCTTGAGGGTATATCCAAAGCCCGAGCAATACACGCCAAGCAGGTCACCCTGCGCGTGCAAGGCATCCTTGAACGCGGTGAAATTCTCGACGCCACCGTAAGGCGGCCAAACGTAGGGCGGTGCCCAGGGGGCTGTGCCCTCCCAATGCATCAGAAGCGCCATCACGCGCGCCCCCGTTGCATCGGCAATGCTTTTCAGCTGCGGAAGTGCATTGACGTACGGGTACATGCGGTTGGGGTTCGGCGTATCCATATCGTGCACACCGCGCACGGGGTAGGTCAGGATCAGCGGCGCATCGGGATACCACTCGGGAAGAGCGGGATTCTCCTTGATCTTTTTTGCTCCGCGCGGCGGATTTTCCTCCAGCCACGTGCGGTAGCGCTCTGCAGAATCCTCCCAGCGTGCACCGACCGCCGACCATACGGTGGAAAAGTCCTGCACGTAATCCTCGCCGTAACCGACGCCGCAATAATAACGGAATTGGATCTTGATCCCTCCGTCGACCTCGAAAAACTCAATCCAAGTCGGATCGTAGCCA
>JAZRDG010000156.1:0-2407 GCA_045660125.1 Eubacteriales bacterium
TGGGGTCTTTTTCCTTTTGTGTCGCGGAGATAGAGTGAGCATGGCGAGCCCCCATTTTTGCGCAGCAAAAATGGGGTTCGCATACCCCGCCCGAAGATCGGAGAGCGACCCGCGAAGCGGGGCATTCTCCAGGCGCAGGGCGTGGGTATTCTCGCCGCAGGCGAGTACCCCTCGAAACAAACGGGAGATCCCAAAAAGGATCTCCCGTTTTTTTATACCCCAAGCCCGGTTGCGGGCAACGTGCTTACTCCGCAGCCTTGAAGTTATAAATGGGCTTGATTCTGCAGAGGATTTCTGCGGTAGGTGCGATGTTTTCCACGATCTCGTCCATGCTCTTATACGCCATAGGCGACTCGTCCAGCGTATCGGGCACAACGCAAGTGGAGTAGATGCCTGCCATCTGCGCCTCGTACTCTGCCATGGTCAGCTGCTCAAAGGCAGCGGTGCGCGAAAGCAATCTGCCTGCGCCGTGAGGAGCGGAGCAGTTCCAATCCTCGTTGCCCTTGCCAATGCAGATCAAGCTACCGTCGCGCATGTTGATGGGAATGAGCAGCTTCTCGCCCGCCTTGGCGGACACGGCACCCTTGCGCAGAACCATTTCGTTTACGTCCACGTAGTTGTGAATCGTCTGGAAGGTCTCGATTGCCGTCCAGCCGAGGCGCTCAAGAATGATCTCTGCCATCTTGGCGCGGTTTCGCTCTGCGAACTGCTGGCAAATATCCACGTCGTGGAGGTAGTCCTCCATAAAGGAATCGTAGAGGTAGCAAAGGTCGCGGGGCAGGGTAGGCTCCTTGGCGTGGAACTCCTTCTCCAGTGCCTTGATGGTAGCCTGAATTTCGGCGCGTCTGCCGGTCTCCTTGTAGGTGCGGATGATCTCCTCGCGCGCTTTGAAATACTCCTCCTTGCCCACGTTGAGGTCAACGGCGATCTGCTGATAGTATTCCGCGACCTGCGTGCCGAGGTTGCGGCTGCCCGAGTGAATGACCAGGTACTTGCCTCCCTCATCGTCCACATCGATCTCGATAAAGTGATTGCCGCCGCCTAAGGTTCCAAGGCTGCGCTCCAGTCGCTTGGAGTCCTTTAAGCTTCTGTAGCAGCGCAAGGCGGTCAGGTCAAAACGCTCCTGTCTGCCCTCCCAAACGTTTCTGCCGCAGGGGATAAAGTGTGCCGCCTCGTCTACCTGCTCAAAATCAATATCAATATTGCCAAGGTACACCGTGTACATGCCGCAACCGATATCCACGCCCACCATGGCGGGGACGATCTTATCGGTGACCGTCATAGTCGTGCCGATGGTGCAGCCCTTGCCTGCGTGCACGTCGGGCATAATACGGATCTTGGCGGATGCAAACGCCTCGGTATCGCAAACCTGCTTGATCTGCTCGCGCGCACCCTCGTCAATGGTGGTGGCAAAGCACTTGGCGGTGTTATATGCTCCGATAATCTCTAACATTGTACAAAACTCCTTTCATGATTTATAGTATGTAGTTTATAGTACGTAGGGAAGATGCGTATCAAAATCCAATTGGATGATGGGGGTGGGCATCTGCCCCCGCGCCAGATCCACCGTGGGAACGGCAATGACTTCAAAGCGGAACGCGGGATCGGGGCGGTGGCAATCCTCCCGGCTGTAGGAAAGGTGATTTTCGGTTTGTTCGAATTTCGACCACTGCACGACCTTCCCGCAAACGTGATACCAGCCGTTATACCAGATCGTGCCGTCCGATTCTCGCTCTCCCGTGACGTTGAAGACTTCTACCGGCTTTTGGGGATCGATGCCGAGCGATTGCAAGAATTCGGTCACGGTGGCAGGAATGGTCAAAATTGCCTTATCAAAGTTTTGGCAATCCATGCAGGAGCACCCTTGGCTCGTAGTGGGCACGTCGGTGCGCTTATAAAAGGCGCGCGTGCGCTCAACGTCAACGTCAAGTATGAAGTTGGTAAGATGAAAAAACATGACGGCTCCTTTCTCAAAGTTGGATGGATTTCTGCCCGGTCTTGCTAAAGCCGAAGCATTCGCGGTACAGCTTTTTGCCGATGTAGTCCTGATATCTGTAGTAATCCCATCGGTAATATTCGCTCCAGTAGCTGATCATGCGGCTGTGTCCGAGCTTGATATAATCAAAGTTGAGTGCGCAGATGCGCTTGTATGCGGTGCAGTCACGCGTGGAGAGCGATGCGTACACCATTTCTATGATCTCTATGACGTATTCGTCGCAGATCTTGATGATATACGGCAATGCCCATTCGGGCAGGTCGGTGGCAAGCAGGGCTTGGATGTGCCGCTGACGCACGTAGCCGTCAAAGCTTCTGGAACCGATACAGTGCCAGATGATTTGCTGCCGAGGGGTGAGCTTTGTTCCTATGCGTAATTGCTCACTAAACAATATGCGGTAGGGAAGCGTGA
>JAZRDG010000157.1:0-3171 GCA_045660125.1 Eubacteriales bacterium
CGTTTGTAAATTGAAACCCTTGGAGCAACACTATGCCGCATGTTGCACCGTGTATGAAAGGGATGTACCTTCGCCCGATTCTCGGACATACTCCGCGAAAATTACCTTTGAGGGCGTCCCCTCAAAGCAACCTCTCGCTTCATCGCATATCAAGCCCTATCATTATACAACATCTCTTCCGAAATTGCAATAGGTTTTTAAAAATTTTCATGACGATTTTGAACGAATATTTCGCGCTCTGTTTGTATATGTTGCACAAATTTAGGCGTTTTTTCGCCATATCCGCCCCGTTTCGCGCCCCGAACGGCTGCATTTATGCCACCGGTTCGCGCTCTCTGACCCCCGGGCGCGATCTTTTTTGTGCATATTGATAAAACAGAGAAAATAATTGCCGAATTATTTGATTTGGTTACGATTTGTTCACAATTATCTTATATAATATATATGTATATTTTGTTTTCGGAGGTTCCCTTCGGGGAGTTTTGCATAGAATGGATTCTCAAGGCTCTAAAGTCAAGGTCTTTCGCTCAACCGCGCTGATCCTGAGTGCAGTCGGTTTTGCGCTCTACCTGATCAGCTATCTTACCGCAAGCGACGGCTCGGATTATTTTATCACCGGTCATCCCCTTCCGCTGCTTGCAAACGCACTCGCGCTCGTTTCGGTGCTTTGGTTTGCATCCGCGCTTGTGTTGATCCCCAAGGGCACGTTGCCCGCGGATGATTTCACGCGCGGCAAGCGCTGCTTCCTCGCAGCCTTCCCCATCATCGGCTCGCTCGGCGCAGGCGCAATTTGCCTGACCTATTTCACCCCCGACGATATGGCAGCACTTCTGGCACACGAAATCCGACTGGACGCCAACGCCCTTTGCGCCATGCTCTCCATGCTGGGTGCATTGCTCAGCGTTGCCTATTACGCAACGCGCATCATCAACGCACGCTCCTTGGCAAACGCCTCGGTCGTGCTCGGTCTTGGTCCCGTTGCGCTGCTGACCGGTCTGTGCGGTCTGACTTATTTTGAACTGGATCACCACATGAACGCCCCCGCCAAGATTTCGGTGCAGCTGGCATTCATTGCCACCATGCTGTTTTTGACCGCAGAGCTTCGCTACACGCTGGACAGAGCGCAGCCGCGCAGATATCTCGCAAGTGCCTGCATCGCGCTGTTTGCCAACTCCTGCGCGATCACAGGCGCATTCCCCGCAATGATCAATTCAGCAGATGCCGTGCACGGCGCACGCATTATCGGCTTTTCCCTGCTCTGCCTGTGCAACGGTATTTATATCGCGTACAGACTGCTGAGCTTCTGCAAATACTGCAATACCCCCACCGAGCCCGAACAAACGCAAGAAAAGGAGCAACAAGATGGCTGCCAACAACAGGATTCAATGGCTTCACAAGAAAATAACTGAATATAGCTACCCCAACGCTATGCGCCTTGCCGAGCGTTTTAACGTCTCGCACCGCCAGGCGCAGCGCGACGTGGACTTTCTGCGTAAGCAGCTGGGCGCTCCGATCGAGTACGATGCCGAGCACAAGGGCTTCTATTACACCACGGATTTCTCTCTTCCCGTGCTGCTGACCTCGGATAACGACGAGTCCTATATGGGCGTTGTGTCCTCTATATATAATAATGAAGACTTTGCTGCAGACAGCTCGGTCATTCAGATGCAGATGCCCTACACCGCCGTAGTAGAGATCCCCGACAAGCTCTCCGTGCTGGAGCTGCGCTCCTTTATCATTTCCAAGGAATCCCGTAACCGCTACGTATGCGAGTTCCATAACGTAGAACGCTTTTTGAGCGTGATCATGGCTCTCGATTCCCCCATTCGCATCATGAGCCCCTACTGGCTGCGCGAGAGATTGATCGGCATGGCAGAACGCGTGCTCAAGGCAAATAAGTCGGTCGAATCCGAGGAATAAGAAACATAAAAACATTTTTCAACTTTTTTTCAAAAACCTATTGACAACTCGGCAGAAGCGTGCTATAATGTCATGGTGTCCGACAAGGACGTATCCAAAGACAGCAGGTTTCCGTAAAAGCCACGCTTCCCTGCCGAGGAGAGAACAAACAAATACGCGACCTATGTCGCTTTCTGTGAGTCTTTCTTCGCGCGAAGCTATGCTTTGACGGAAGGAAGATTTTTTTATTACTCATTCTCACTGGGAGGTGAAACACAAAATGCCTAGCAATGCAATTCTCGAACAAAAGAAAACGATCGTTGCTGAACTGGCCGCTGACATCAAGGAGTCCGTGGCAGGCGTAGTGGTAAACTACCAGGGCATCACTGTTGACAGCGACACCAAGATGCGTAAGGCTCTTCGTGAAGCAGGCGTTAAGTACGTGGTTATGAAGAACACTCTGACCGGCCGTGCTTGCGACGAGGTCGGCTACGGCGCTATTAAGGAGCACCTGAACGGCATGACCGCTATCGCTATCAGCAAGAACGATCCCGTTTGCGCAGCAAAGATCCTCAAGGAATACGCTGAGAAGATCCCCTCCTTCGAGATTCTCGCAGGTTACGTTGACGGCGGCGTTATCGACGCAGCAGGTGTAAACGCACTCGCAGAGATTCCCTCCAAGGAAATCCTCATTGCAAAGTTCCTGGGCTCTATCAAGTCCCCTCTGTACAACTTCGCTTATGGTCTGCAGGCTATTATCGACAAGCAGAACGGCGGCAGCGAAGAGGCTGCAGAAGCTCCCGCAGAAGCTTAATTTTCTGCATCACACATCAATTATTAAAAACACTCACAATTCAGGAGGTAATTTATCATGGCATCCGAAAAGATTACAGCTATTGTTGAAGAAATCAAGACTCTCACTATCCTCGAGCTCGCTGACCTGGTTAAGGCAGTTGAAGAGGAATTTGGCGTATCCGCAGCAGCTCCCGTAGCAGTTGGCGGCGCAGCAGCTCCCGCTGCAGCAGCAGTTGAGGAGAAGACCGAGTTCGACGTAGAGCTCACCAGCTTCGGCGCTAAGAAGCTCGACGTTATCAAGGTTGTTCGCGAGATCACCGGTCTGGTCCTGAAGGACGCTAAGGACCTGGTTGAAGGCGCTCCCAAGATGCTCAAGGAAGGCGTTTCCAAGGAAGACGCAGAGAAGATCAAGGAGCAGCTCTCCGCTGCAGGTGCTACCGTCACCATCAAGTAATTTCCCTTCCGGAAATACACAAC
>JAZRDG010000158.1:0-7996 GCA_045660125.1 Eubacteriales bacterium
GCACGCGTAAAGGTAACGATCAGCATGCGCTCCAGCGTGCAGCTCTCGTCCTCGGTGATCTGATTGATGATGCGCTGCGTCAGGGTCGCGGTCTTACCCGAGCCTGCGGCAGCAGAGACTAATAGGGAGGTCTTTTTGTATTGCATTGCCGCGCTTTGCGCGGGCGTCCATTGTCTTGCCATGTAAAAGACGCTCCTTTCTTAAAAATCGTTGATAACAGCCTTGTCGCAGCTGTCCTTGATGCGGCAGAAGCGGCAAGCGTCGCTGTCGGGACGCTTTTCGATGATGCCGCCGTACATCTGCGCGGCAATGTCGCGCACGGTATCCTGCACGCTTTGGTTGATCGCGTCAAACTCCTCCTTGGTGCAGTACAGCGTGCCCGCCTTTTTCTTGTCGGGGTCGGCGGTGGGATCGATCGCCTGCGGCACGCCGTCCTCGGCTAAGATCAAGCCGCTGGAAAAGGGCTTGGGAGTGCCGTTTTCCTCGGATGCCGAGAAGTAGAGCGCAGCCGAGGGCACCACGTTTTCACCGTAAAGCCCTGCGTTTTCGGGGGAGCAGACGGTAAAGAGGTAAAGCGGCAGCTGAATGTCCTTGCCGCTGTAAGCATCCTCCAGCTTGAATTTGCTGCTGCCGGTTTTGTAGTCCACAATGCGCAAGTAGGTCTTGCCCTCGTGCTGCCACAAATCCACGCGGTCCACCGTGCCGCCAATGCAAACGGCAGGCAGGGGAGAGTCGCCCACGGGCAGAATCATGGGCGAGGGGGCGCTGGGGTCGCGCTCGCTGATGCGCTGCTCAAAGGCAACGGGCACGAAAAGCCCTTGCGAAAATTCGCTCATCAGCGTCTGCAAAAGCGAGAGCGTCAGCTCGCGCAGCTTTAAGAATCGGTGCATGAGCGACGGGGGTACTTTGTCAAGCGTGCAATGGCAGATCGCGCTGATATAAAGCGCAATGATGCTGTCGGCAAGCGTTTCGGCATCCGCATCCTCCAAGGGGTGCACCTTGCCGTCCTCGCCCATGCAAGCCTTGATGTAGTGCTCCAGCACGTAATGGATAAACGAGCCTGCGTCGGCATAGCTGACCGTGGCAGGGGCGCGCTCGCGCAACGAGAGAATATTTTCGGAAAAATAGCGGTAGGGGCAGAGCGCAAAGGTCTGGATCTTGGATTTGCTCAGATAGAGCTTGTCGCCCAGTAACGCTCTTGCGGTCTCGGGGGAGATGCAGGGCAGGTGCACCACGCCCTCGTCGGGGGTAGTGGCAACCGCACGCGGCAGGTGCACGCGTGTTTCGGTGCAATCGGGGAACAGGTGCAGCACGCGCTGCCACGCCACGCCGGGGGTGGTGTCCTTGCCGCCCGTGTTTTTCTCGGAGCGCGAAAGGATCAGTCGCTCCGAGGGCTTTGTCATGGCGCGATATACGTAAAACAACTCGGCAGACGAGCGCGTTTGCTTGCTTGTGTGCATGCCAAGTCCCAGCTCCTCAAGCATCAGCTTGTCCTGCTCGGAAAGCAAGCCGCCGTCCGAAACCGATGCGGGGAATTCGCCCTCGTTCAGTCCCAGCAAAAGCGCAACCTTGACGTTGCCCACGCGCATGGTGGCGGCAGAGCCGATCATCACGCAATCCTGCATGGTGGGAACCGAGCCCATGTCGCTCTTGGTCAGCATGACCGAAAGCGCTTGCGCAAACTCGGCAGGCGTCAGCTGCTCCTCGGGCAAAAGCACGGCAAGCGTGGAGAGCAGCTCGGTGATATGGTCGTAAAGGCGTACCGTGTCGCCCGCTTCTCTGACCTTGTCAAGGGAAAGCTGGGTTGCGGCAAGGTCTGCCAAGCGATCAGATACCTGCAGGGCTTGCAGATACTCCCAGACCGCTGCGCACATGTCGGGCACGTGCTGCGCCGCACGCAGGCGCATTTCCAAGTTCTGCAGGGGCAGTATGACCGCCTCTCTTGTGCGGTTGGCAGCCGCTAAAATATCGGCGGCGCGGGGAGACATGACCTCGCTGTAGCCGTCGGGGTTCATGGTCCACACCTCGGCAAAGAAACGGTTGCCCGAGATGTTCCAGACCTCGCAATAGTCCTCAAATCTGTCCATGTCGGCATTTTCCACACCGCAAAGACCTGTGTGCAGCAGCGTCATGACGTCCGCGCGACGGTAACCCGTGCTGACGCAGCGCAAGGCACTCTGAATCAGCCTTGCTACGGGGTAGGAGCAAAGGTCGCTGCGACGCGAGAGGAAGTAGGGCACGCCGTATTTTTCCATGGCGCGATCAAGAATACCGCGCCAAGCTTCCACGTCACGCACCGCGATCACAATATCACCGGGGGCATAGCCCTTTTGCAACAGCGCAAGCACGTGCAAGGCAGCCGCCTCGGCTTCTGCGTAAGGCGTGGGGCTGACGTACAGATCGATCGGCGGCTGCTCGCCCGTTTTGGGCTCGGGCTTTGCCGAAAAGTTCCAAAGCTTGCGCTCCAGCGCAATCAGCGCAGGGCTTTCTGTGCGAATACTCTCGGTCAGCGTAATGCTCTCGGGCGTCTGCCCAAGCTCGCAGCACATGCGCATCATGCGTGCGCGCGTGTTTGCCTGCTCCTCCATGTGAGGCGGCGTGCTTTGCGCGTCGGGCAGGCAAAGCGAGAGAGTGACGCCGTCAGACTGGCGGAGCATTTGCGCGATCACGCGATATTCGGGCGCGGTAAAGCTGGTAAACGAGTCGATGTATACCTGCGCGCCCGCAAAAAAGTCGTGGCGCTCAAGGGTAGAGGCAAGACGGGTCAGATTGTCGGCAGGGTCACCGCCAAAGCCGTCGTCAAGCATATTTTCAAAGCAAGACCACACAAGAGAAATGTCGCGCATCTTTTTGTAGAGCGGCGCATTGGTGGGCAGCTTGTCACAGGCAAGCTCTGCCTGCGCAGGGGTAAGTCCTGCGGCGCGCAGCTCCTCGGCAGCGCCCATCATGAGTGCGGGCAGAGCAGGGTCGGAGGTGTTGCGGTATTGCTCCAGCATGCCCGAAAGCTCGCGCAGGGTCTTCCACATGTAAAGCGAGCGCGCGGCAGCCGATACGGGCTCTGCGGCAATGCCGCCGTACAGTCCGAACACCTTGGAGGCAAGGCGCGAAAAGCTCAGAATTTCAAAGTGCAGCCCCGCACCTGCAGGCAGATCGGAGAGCAAGCGACGCTCGGCACTGTAAACCTCCTGCTCGGGCACGATCAAAAGCGCGCGCTTTCCGGCAGCCACGTCATCGCGGATGCACTGCTCAATATATGCGCTCTTGCCGCAGCCCGAAAGGCCGTAAACAAACGTGGTCATCTCTGCTTATCCTCCTTGAGTAGAATGTTTCTGCAAATGGTGTCGCGTCCGCGCCATGCGTATGCGCGGCGCGCAAAATCCTCGTCGGGCATGCCCTGCAGTAAGGCAAGATCGGGGCAGGGGATCAGATCCTCCAAAAAATAAGGCACTTGGGTATAAAGCGTGCCTGCGCGCTTGGCAGCGGATGTGTAGGGGCAGACCTCCTGGCAGGTGTCGCAGCCCCAGATCAGGGGATGCTCGCGCAAGCGTTGCGTTTGCAGCGCGTCAAAATTGCCCTTTTTCTGCGTCAGCGCGGAAAGGCAGCTGTCGTGCGAAAGCTCAACCGGGCAGGCGCGGCGGCAAGCACCGCAATCGGGGCAGTGCAATACCGGCTGCGGCGCACAGTCGGTGGGCAGCGTGGTCACGATCTCGCCAAGAAATACGTAAGAGCTGTGCTCGCGCGTGAGTAGCAGCCCGTTCTCGCCCATGATGCCAAGCCCAGCCATGCAAGCAGCCTCCACCTCGGCAATGGGGGAGTGATCGGCAAAGCCCGCAAAGGTGTGGTCGGGAAAATCCGCGCGCAGAGCAGGCAGGACAGACGCAAACAGCGCATCAAAATACGCGTGGTAGTCCTTTGCCACGGCGTACATGGAAACCGTGCGATCCTCGCAGGGCACGGCGTAAGGAACGGCAAGCATGATGACCGAACCCTCACTGATTCCCGCACGCTCCAGCAGATACGGACGCAGTACGCGACAATCGGAAATCGAGATCGGTTGCCCCACTCTGATGCTTGACGGGAAATATTTTGCAAAATCTGTCACGGTCGCGTCCTCCTTGTACTTGTTTTCTTCATTATATCAAAAAACGCGCAAAAAAACAAGCGGCATAGCCCAACTTCTCATAAAGAAGTTGGGCAGTTTTATTGGCCTTTCGGCGAGTGATATTGCTGCGCAGTGCTATTCGGTTTTAGCCGAGTTATATTCGCTTCGCGAGTTTTCATGGCGAATAAAATACCACTGAAGCCGCAAGGCTTCAATATCACTGTCGCAAGTGCGACAATATCACTTCGGCGAAGTCGAAATATAACTTAAGTACAGCCCTCTGTGACGCGCAATGAAGCACGTCAGGATTTTACAATACCGAAACCACAACATAACAGTCGTAGGGGCGATCAGTGATCGCCCGCTACAAACAGATACGCAAATACTTCTGTGTCATAAGATCCTTTTTAACATTTGAGCAATTTCTTGTTCTGAAAAAATTCCTTTTGCGGTGTTATGTTCGATTACATTTTCGTAATAGAGACCGGTTAAATTATTTTCTTGACATACATTGATAAATCGTTCGGAAAGAAATACAGCCCCGCCCAATTCATAAGTGTGAAAAATATCTGTGTCCACTTCTGTATGGGAGTCAAAATAAAGACCTAAAATGAAATCTTTGGTTCGTCCAACCGGATCGCATAAATTGCATATTCGTTCAGGATGATACTCCTTACCAAACACAATTTTTGAACGTGTATAATCAATAGGCAAGATACAGCGCGTCAATGTCAAGATATAGAAGGTCTGATCAACAGGTACCTTTTTTACGATAACCTTATCAACTTTTTCCGCATCTATAATCCCTTTTATGCCATTTTCTTTCAATACTGTCAATGCTTTTTCGGATATTACAAAAGGGGTTGCGGTTCCGTAGGTGAATAAAAAATCCGGAATATTTTTTCTTCCCCTTAATTCAAGGGTCTTCTCGCCAACCCACTTCATTCCCGAAAGAAACTGCTTGCACACCGGACATAAAGGAATTTGATTTTCATCATAAATAGGCTTAACAACTTCTCCCCAAGCAAATTTTGTGGTTGGTGGATAAATTGCAATATATGTGTTTTGGTTCATAAAGCCTTTTCCTTTCTTAGAAATTCATTACCGTTATTCCGCGTCCAAGCATTTCGGCTGATTTTGCAATTTCATTATAGCAGGGAAAAGCAGAATTGTCAAGTTTAAGCAAAGATGTACATTTTTCGAAATTCAACGACTTTTTTTGATTTCTTCATATATCGGTCACAAAGATTTTATATAATTGTATATGGAAAAGTATCCAAGCTTTTGAATCTGTTTGAGCCGCCGTGGGCGGCATGGAGGTTGGCATGTATCACATTTTAGTTGTGGACGATGAGTCCAGAATCCGCGCCATTATCCGCAAATATGCCGAGTTTGAGGGGCACAGGGTCACCGAGGCAACCGACGGCATGGACGCGGTGTATAAGTGCCGCGAGATCAAATTTGACATGATCATCATGGACATCATGATGCCCGAGCTGGACGGCTTTTCGGCATGCCGCGAGATCCGCAAGATCACAGACACGCCTATCATTATGCTCTCGGCAAGAGGCGAGGAATACGACAAGATCAACGGCTTTGAGCTGGGCGTGGACGACTACGTGGTCAAGCCCTTCTCGCCCAAGGAGCTGATGCTGCGCGTGGAGGCAGTGCTCAAGCGCGTGGGCAGAAGCGTGGAGACCATGCAAAAGCCGCACAATCAGATCGTGGAGCTGGACGGCGGCGGCTTGCGTGCCGACCTGACCGCACGTATTGTGTACATAGACGGCGCGCGCGTTGAAATGTCGCCCAAGGAATACGACCTGTTCTTTTATATGCTGGAAAACCGCAACATCGCGCTCTCGCGTGAAAAGCTGATCAGCGAGGTGTGGGGCTATGATTTTTACGGCGATGCAAGAACCTTGGATACGCACATCAAGCTGCTGCGTAAGAGCCTTGGCAAATACAGCGCGTATATCGTAACGCTGCGCGGTATGGGTTACCGCTTTGAGGAGACTCCATGAGTCGGGGAGATAAGCAGGGACGCCCCTATCCGGGCGTGAGCGTAAGCACCAAGCTGCTCTTTTACTTTCTGATTTTCATGATGCTGCTCTTGTCGGTTCTGTTTGTGTTCCAGGTCATGCTGCTCAACGTGTTTTACCGTTATACCAAGATCAACGAGATGGAGCACGTTGCCGATATGATCGAGGTCTCGCTGGAGAACGGAAATCAACAGCTGAGCGAAACCTTGATCGATCATGCCGATGAATACCGCATTTGCATCCGTGTGATCGAGCTTGGCGAGAACGGGATCGTGGAAATCGCGGACGTAGATGCGGCAGAGAGCTGCTTCTTGCATCACATTGACAACGCCACGCTCAACGAGCTGTGCCAAAAGACGCTTGACAAGGGCGGACATTACCGCACGGTAAAGCCGTTGACAGCCGAGAACAACGAGATCGTGGAGGATCAGCTGCCAAGCGACCTTGTCAATAACGGCAGGCAGATATTTACCGAGAGATTGAGTATGATCAGCGGAGACGTTTGCTATGCGCAAGAAAACGGCGCGCCCTACGTCATCCTGCTCAATTCCGAGCTGACCCCCTTGCGTGCCACCGTGCAAACCCTGCGCGTGCAGTTCGTTTGGATCTCGGTCATCTTTGTCGGACTTGCGCTTTTGATGGCAATGGTCTTTGCGCGCAGTATCGTCTCTCCCATCGTGCGCATGAACCAATCCGCAAAGCAGCTGGCAAAAGGGAACTATGACGTACAGTTTGAGGGCGAAGGTTACCGCGAGACGCGCGAGCTTGCCCAGACTCTGAACTACGCCTCCAAGGAGCTTTCCCAAAACGACAGACTGCAAAAGGAGCTGATCGCCAACGTCTCGCACGATCTGCGTACACCGCTGACCATGATCAAGGGATACGGCGAGATCATGCGCGATATCCCGGGCGAGAACACGCCCGAGAATATGCAGACCATCATTGATGAAACCGAGCGACTTTCCGAGCTGGTAAGCGCGCTTTTGGATATCTCGCGCCTGCAGGCAGACGCGACCGAGCTGCAAAAGGAACCGTTTGATCTGACCGAGCAGGTGCAAAGATCGGTAGAACGCTACGACAAGCTGCGTGCGCAGGACGGCTATACCGTGCAATTTGCGTACGATCGCCACGTTTGCGTCAACGCGGACAAGACCATGATCCTGCAGGTGCTTTACAACCTGATCAATAACGGCATCAACTACGCGGGCGAGGACAAGATCGTGACCGTGCGCCAGGAGATACGCGACAGAAAGGTGCGCGTTTCGGTCATTGACCACGGCGTTGGTATTGCCGAGGATCAGATCCCACTGATCTGGGACAGATATTATAAGGTTGACCGTGTGCATAAGCGTGCCGTAGTCGGTACGGGACTTGGACTTTCGATCGTTAAGACCGTGCTGGAGCGTCACGGCGCTGCATACGGCGTGCAAAGTAGGGCAGGCGAGGGCTCGATCTTCTGGTTTGAGCTGGAGCTTGACGAAAGTGAAGAATAACAGAATAAAAAAGAACTACCGCCAACGGCGAGCTGCGATAAAGCAGGTCAGCCGTACGATGTTTGCCCTTACGGGCAAGTGATGTTGCCTTCGGCAATGATGTTTACTACGTAAGCGATGTTACGCCTAACGGCGTAGTGGGCAAACATCACATCACTTTGCGCTGGCGGCGCAATACATCACTGTGCGTAAGCACAACATCATTATGAGCGAAGCGAATAACATCACTCATTTACCACCCAAAAGCGAAATACTGTATAACACGCTATACCCTTGCAAGCAAGATAGTGTGCAAAAAGGACGAGAAAGTTCTCGTCCTTTTTGCGTTCGATATAGAACTGCTTTACGGTAGGTACCCCAAA
>JAZRDG010000159.1:0-2164 GCA_045660125.1 Eubacteriales bacterium
CCCGAAAGCAGCAGCATGCCCTTACCGTTAGAGCCTACGGGCATACCGCCCGCGCCCTTGAACTGACCTGCATGCACGTAAGCTGCGTACTCGCGCACCTCAACCTTGACCACGATCTCGGGATTGTGCACGTCCACGCGAATGGGCTGGCAGCAGGAAAGCAGCACGCCGCCGATCTCCATAGCAATCTCCATGGAGTTCTTGCAAAATGCCTTATCCGATCTCTTGCCCTCTACCTTAAAGGTACGCTTGCCTGCCAAAAACTGGGGGATATACTCGCGCGCGGTTTCGGTAATGCTTTCCATGTTCTTCTCGCACACAGCCGCTCTGCCAATAGCAACGATGCCAAAGGTCTTGCGAGCCGACTCGAACATGCCGTCCATGTCGCAAAACTCGTCCTTGGGCTCGATATAAATGGTGCTTTGCGCACGATAAATGTTAAAATCTCCGTAGTTAGCGGCGCGGTGGCGCAGCTCACGGCACAGCATATCCTCAAAGTAACGCTTATTTGCGCCCTTGAGCACGATCTCGCCGTATTTACAAAGCAATACTTCCTTCATGTCTTATTCTCCTTCGCCGTCCTCGACAAATTCAACCTCTTCGCCAAGCAGAGTTGCAATAGCATCGGTAGCCTCCTCCAGCTTGCTTGCGGGCACGTAAACGTCCGAGCCGAACGAGGAAACGCCCATCACGATCTTGACGGCACTGCCGCTTCCGCGCTCGCGGATCAGATACGGAATGCTCTCTGCCTCCAAAAGGCTGCGCACCATGGACAGCTGCACGTTATCGTATACCGTAACCAGCAGCTCAGTGCCCTCGTCGGCACGCTTGGGCTTATCTAATCCAAATAACTTATCAAACATGGCTATCTACCTTCCTTCACGCTCATTCGCCTTGGTAATAGTGGGGGAACAGCGCGTCCCAGACCTTCTGGCACGCAATGGTATCTGCAATCGAGGTGTGGGGGATGCCATCCCAAGCAATGCCCATGGTCTCCATCGCGTCCACCAAGGATGCGTGTACCACGTCGGGGCGATGCTCGTGAATGTATCTGACAAACTCGTTTGCACAGCAACGGGTCTTATCGTGCAGCGCTTCACGCTCTGCAACCGTCTCGTAAATGTACTTGATGTGGCTGTAGTCGGTCGAAACGCCGTATGCGATCAGATTATCGCACTCGGCAAAGATCTCCTTGATACGGGGGGTCAGCTCCTCCAGCGTGGGAGAATCCTGCACCATCTCGGGGGTAATGCCGTGGATCTTTTCGGTTCTCTTCCACTTCTTGTTGCGCACGGGCTTGACTAAAGTGTCCATGATCACCTCGCCCAATGCGTTGGTGATCGAGATCGAAATGATCTCGTCGTGATCGTACACGCCTGTCAGCTCAAGGTCGAAGAACAACACTCTCTCACGGCTATAGCCGTAGGATGCGTTTCTGTGCTCGTCGCCCTCTGCGCGGCGCACCTCCATCTCGGCTTCATAGCAAGACTGGCAAAGCTTTCTCTTGTAGCGCACGTCCTTACCGCACTTCACGCAGCTCAGCGGCATACGCACAGCCGTCTTTTTGTCGTAGAAGTACATATACGACTTATCGTTACGGATGGTGTACGCAACAGGCTCCTCGATGACCTCGTAGTGCATCTGGAAGAGTCTTTCCTTGGTGTAGTAGCCGTAGGTTGCAGCGCGCTTGATGCTCATGCGCTCGATCACCGTACCGCTCTCCAGCGTGATGGGATCGGTCTTTGCGGTGGGGTAATACCAAAGCTCGGGGGGAGCCTCAACCACACGCGCGGGGTCGAAATAGTAGATAATGCTGCCGTCCGGTGCCTGCTCGTATGCACAGGGATCGCCCGAGGGCATCAGGTGCATCTGTGTCAGCACGTTACGGGTCAAATAATTCTTTGCGTCGGCTTCCTTGCGCGTCACCTCACGGATGACCGCACCCGAGCGCAGCTTCATGGTGTTTCTCAAAACCATTCCTCCATATATTCAAGTCCGCGGGAGCGTCCCCGGACGAAAGTTACACAATCATATCATTATAACATAAATTTTCAAGATAATCAAGAGAAAAATGCCAAAATGTTGACCAAAAGAAACATGATTGCGTAAAAATTGATTGAATACTATTCCCTATCCGTGCAAAACTGCCCGACCTCTCTTTTGA
>JAZRDG010000160.1:0-8191 GCA_045660125.1 Eubacteriales bacterium
CACACACATGACAACGCCGTCTGCCACCGTATTGGCTTGCGTGAAGATAAACGCATACACCGAATAGATGACAAAAGCAAACACCAGCGACAAGAAGTAATACGGGATCATATGCCCAAGCGCAAAGTAATCGGTATTGAGCAAAAGGTACAAAAAATGCACCAAAAACGTTACGGTATAGATGGCAACCACCTGCACAAATCCGCTTGCGTAGTAGGCAAGTGCCATTTTTTTACGTCCAATGGGAAAGAAATACAGCGTATCCAAATTCCTGCGGTTTTTCAGCCCCGAAAGCTCCAATACCGGGATCAAGCTTGCAAGAATACACAAGAGGGTGGCAAGCATATACAGCCCGCTGGCATTATACTCAGGTACATATCCATCGACACATTCGGACAGCACGATCAGGTCGATCAGCACGCACATGACCGCAAGGATCACCATCCTCATCACGCTGTTTTTGAGTCTGTAACACAAAAATCTGTAAAAGGTCGTCATTTTACATACCCCCTTTTCTCTACCTCGTGAATAAAGACCTCCTCAAAGTCCATGCACATTTCCTCGACTACAGCGGGATTCAACGCCTGAAGCTTGGGCAACAGCTCTGCCGCATTGCCCTCCAGTACGATGCGCACGAATCTGCCGCTGATCTCAATCGAGGTCACGGGCAGCTTTGCAAACAGCCCCTCGGAGATCTCCTCGCAAAAGGCAAGCTGGAATTTGCAGAAGCGATTGACCTTTTCGGCAATATCGCCCGAGCTGGAAACGGTTTTGTTATCGATGAGCACGTAGGAGTCGCAAAAATCCTCCAGCTCGCGTAAGGAGTGGCTGGAGATCAGCACCGAGGTACCATATTCCTCCACGAATTCGTTGAGTGCCTTTTTGAACGCCAGGCGCGAGAGTGGGTCAAGACCGTCAAACGCCTCGTCCAGCAGCAAATACCTGGGCTTGACCGCCAATGCCAAGGAAATATACAGCTGACGGCGCATGCCCTTGGAAAAATTACGGACGGGCTTTTTGGGGTTGAGCGAAAAATTCGCCATAAAGCGGTCAAACACCGCGCGGTCAATGGCGGGATAAAAGACCTTGTACATGCTGTACAGCTTTTCGCCCGTGGTATCTAAGGTAAAATACGGATCATCCGGCAGGAAAAAGAGCGATTTGCGCGCATCTTCCAGATCCACGGGAATACCGTCGATCAATACCGTTCCCTGCTCAACGGCAAATACGCCCGAGATCAAGCGCAGAAGTGTGGTCTTTCCGGCGCCGTTAATGCCGACCAAGCCCATCACGCTGCCTTCCTGCAGCGTCAGGCTGACGTTTTGCAAAATCTGTTTATTTCCAATGCAATGGCTCAAATTTTTCACTTCAATCATCGTTGCCGTACACCTCCTCTATCCAAGATAATATCGTTTGTTTGTCTACGCCGCGCTCTCGCATCGCGCAGATCAGCGCAAAATCGGGATCGGGCTGCTTGGGTTTGGGCTCATTGCCCTCATAGGTCACGTAAACGCCCTTTTTGGGCAAGGAGCAGATATAGCCGTCCTGCTCCAGCTTGGCATACGCCTTGGCAACCGTGTTGGGATTGACCGAAAGCTCACCCGCCGCCACTCTGACCGAGGGCAGCTTTTCGCCGTTTCGGATGATGCCTTGTCTGATATATTCCTTGTACCGCTCGGCAATCTCTAAATAAATATCCTGATTGCCCGAAAAGTTAAATTTCAACGCCGCTCGCCCCTTTCCATCTGTATTATCTGTATTATCTGTACTATCTGCAGTATAGCACACAAACATAGATTTGTCAATAGCAATTTTGAAAATTGCCAAAAAAACAGGGGCGACCATTGGGGTACCTACCGTAAAGCAGTTTCATATTCAAATCAAAAAGGACGAGGTTTTCTCGTCCTTTTTGCACACTATCTTGCCTGAAAGGTATAACTGTGTTTTACTTTCAAGTGGTAAATAAGTGATGTTTTTGCTCACGCAAAAGTGATGTTACTCGCTTCGCTCGTAATGATGTTGCTTCCGCTGGTCGCAATGATGTGATGTTTGCCCACTGTGCCGAAGGCACAACATCATTGCCGAAGGCTACATCACAAGGCGAAGCCGACATCGATTGCCCGTAAGGGCAAACATCGTTCGGCTGACCTGCTTTATCGCAGGTCGCCGTTGGTCGTCCCTGTTTTTTATGAATGGATCAATCCCTCGTAATACGCCATCGGCACGGCGAGGTTGCCTTTGCCGATACCGATGCGGATATCGGGCTTATTGGTGCCGTGGAAATCGCTCCCGCCGCTGGGGAGCAGATCGTGCTCGGCAGCCAAGGCGCGCGCAAGCGCGGTGGTGGGGGCATCAAAGGTGGAATAATTCGTTTCCATGCCTGCAAGTCCTGCCGCCTTTGCAAGCGGCAAAAAGGTGCGCAGAGATTGCTCGTCAAGGCTTAAGAACGGATGCGCCAAAATCGGGATCGCGCCAAACTCGCGCAGCTTTTTTATCACGTCAAACGCGTCAAGCTTTTGCGGCTCGTGATAATAGCCGCCCTTTTTGGAAAGCAGCGAGGAAAACGCCGCCTGAATCGACTCCACGTATCCCTTTCTCATCAGCTCGGCGGCAATCAGCGCGCGGTTGACCACGCCGTCGGGCGTGGCTGCCTTGATCTCCTCGTAGGAAACGGTATAGCCCGCAGCGCAAAGGTTATTGCAAAGGTCGATGTTGCTCTGCTCCTTGCGCACAAGATAGTCGGACACGTACGCCTCGACCGCCTCAAGGTGGTCAAGACTTGTAAAAAGCCCCACGATATGCAGCTCGGTGCCAAGGTAATCCGAGGACACCTCGATGCCGGGCACGGGGATGATGCCCGTATCCTTCCCTGCCTCCAGAAAAGCGGGAATGCCGGATACGGTATTATGGTCGGTCAGCGCAATGGCAGCAAGCCCTGCGTCTAAGCCAAGCGCGATCAGTTCAGCGGGCGTGCAGGTGCCGTCCGAGTAAATAGAATGGGTATGCAGGTCACAAAGTTTCATAAGTTGCCTCGTATTTTGAAAAACAAAATTCATCGATATCCGCACGCGTAAATCCGCCAAACAGCTTGATGGTCAGCGTGTGCGTGCCGTACAGCGCGGGGATTTTTGCACTTGCAGCTGCAAACGCCTCACTGGCAGGCACTTTAAAATCGGCATGATAGCGACCATCCACGTACAGCTCCACGCGGCAATTTGCATCCGATCGAAGCGTGATCTCAAAGCAGTCCTCTCCGTCAAATTCCAAATAGCGGTAGGTTGCGGCATCACCGTTTTTGATCTCTGTCAGCGCAAGGCAATGCGCGGATGCATCGTCGCCCGCAATGCGCACGTTACCGCCAAGCTCGCACGCAAGATGCGCGGGCAACGCGGTGTGTGCGGGAATGGGTGCGCCTGCGCCCGAGGTGGTCTGCACGACCTCGGGAATTCTGCCGTCCTTATCAAAATAGATGGGCTCTGCGCATACGTGGCGCGAAAACTCGCCGCCGTGCGTGGAGCGGTGATAGAACACGTACCACTGCCCCTTGAAGCATACCATGCTGCCGTGGTTGTTCCAAACGGCAGGGTCGCAGCCAAAGTTATCAATGATCACGCCGCCGTAGGTAAAGCCGTGCATGGGGTGATCCGAAACGGCATAGCCAAGGCAGGAGGGTCTGCCGTCGGGACGGTTGGGGTCTCCGTGACGGTGCGTGTCGGCAAACAGATAATAGTATTTTCCGTTGATCTTTTTGACCGAGCTGCCCTCGTGGAACTCGTGCTCCTCTACCGTCAAGGGGCTTTCCACGATGCTGTCAGGCTCGATTTCGACCATATTGTCCTTGAGCTTTGCAACCTTGCCCCAGGTGATCTGCCCCCAGTACAGGTATGCTTGACCGTCATCGTCGATCAGCACGCCGGGGTCAATGCCCCACACGCCCTCCAATAGTCCAACGTCCACGAAGGGTCCCGTCGGGCTTTGCGATTTTGCCACGCCGTTTCTGCCGTCCGGCACGCAATAATAGAGGTAATACCAGCCGTCACGGTAAGCGCAATCGGGCGCGTAAAGTGCGCCGCAATCCTTTGCCCACGTGGAATCAGCCAGCGAAAAGATCACGCCGTGATCCACCCAATGCACCATATCGTCCGAGGAGTATACGTGATGCACGTCGCTGCAAAAGCTGCGACGCCCTTGGATATCAAACGAGCCGTACAGATAGATGCGGCCGTCCTCCCACACGTGCGCTTCCACGTCGGGAATAAAGATCTCGGGTGCGAGGATGGGATTATGTGCAAAATTCAGGCTCTTGCTCATGCAATACGCTCCTTTTTCTTATCTTGTCTGCGGAAATGTGCGTACACGGGAATGGCGCAAAGCGGGAACAGCATGCCGATCAGCATGCCAAAGCGCATGCCAAGCTGCTCGGGCGCGAGCTGCAGGCTCCGGGCAAACGCGCTGATGGTGGGATTGGCAATGGCGATATCGGTCACCACGCCCACAAGCTGCGGACCTACCGACGCGCCCATATCACCGCCTGCTGCCATGAGTGCAAAGATCAGCACGCCGCCCGTAGGATAACGGTCGGATGCGACCAAAAGGCTGCCGGGCCACATCATAGACACGCAAAAGCCGGTAAACGCGCAGCCAAGCAAGCCTACAACGGCAAAGGGAGAGAGCGCAGCGATCAGATAGCAAGCAACCGCTCCGATCGCGCCCCACAAGATCGCGCGCGAGGGGTACTTACCGATCTTGGCAAAGAGCGATCTGCCCATACCAAGTGCCACCGAGAAGCAAGCCACGCCAAGCAGGTCACCAAGCACCTTGGGCAGTCCAAGCGCCTGCTCGAGATACCCCGACGCCCATTGCGCCATGGTGCACTCGGAAGCACCGCCCAAAAAGATTGCCAGAATGCACAGCCAAACCGTCTTGTCCTTGAGAAAACGCACAGCACCCGCGGTTTTTTCCGGGGTCTGCATCTGCGGAATGGGTGCACGCGCAAACAGAATGGCTGCCGTGATGGGCACAAGCGTCATCAGTGCCACCAACCATTGCCAGTTTTGGTTGCCAAGCAGCAGTAAAAACGCGGTGGCAACCACTACCATACCCACAACGCCCCAAGCATACACCGAGTGCAGCTTGCTCATTTCCCTATCCGGATTTTCGGCAGGAATGGCAGCGATGACAGGGCTGATCAGCACCTCGCAAAGACCGCTTGCGGCACATGCCACCACCGTGCCAAGCACCAAGCCGAGATACACGGCGTTCGGGAACAGCACGGGGGCGAGCGCCATGAGCGAAAGTCCTGCAATGGCAATAACGGGCGTGAGCTTAACGGTCAGCGGAATGTTGAATTTATGCGAAAAGAACGAGAAGATCAGATCCACGGTCAGCTGCGTAAAGAAATTGATCAGCACCAGCGTGCCCAGCAGCGAATACGAGATGCCGTACGTCTCGTGAAACGTCAAAAACAAGAGCGGCGGCAGGTTGCCGATCACGCTCATGGTGATGTTGACCGCATAGCAAGCCGCAACCGTGCGGCGGTAGTTGTGTTGCATGGCAGAGTTCCCTTTCAAAGTCAGTTCATAAGCAAATTATAGCATAAAAGTGCCGCAGCGTCAAGAGGATGCACGTACAAGATGCGTATGACACGACATGAAAGAGCGTCCGTATGATGAATCTCATCCACCCAAGCGGACATAAAAAAGCCGCCAAGCGGCGGCTTTTTGCTCTGTTTATTCCGTTTTATCCTGCACCGTTACGGTCACGGTGGCGTTTTCCCAGTCCATTATGGTAAACGTTGGGGTTTGATTGCCAAAGAAATAAAACAGCACTTCATCCAAAGAGGTTCCATCCACAATCAGGTCCTTTTCCACCGTTTCACGCACACAGACAAAGTGTCCTGCGGCAACGTGTACCCAAGTATCGTTCTTCCCGGGCTCGGTCACGGTCTGATCCGCCAAGGACAGCACCAGCGTTTTGCCCTCCAAGGTCAGCGTTGCACGCTGCTCGTCCTGCCATTCTACCTCTGCGCCAAGTGCGCTGAGCGTCGCGACCAGCGGCACTTTTTCATAACGGGTAGGATACACAAGCGGCACAAGCCCTCCTGCATCAGGATAACGGTATTCAAATCCGTCGTAAACGTACACGCCGTCTGCGTCAATCGTCTGTCCGTTCACAATCAGCGTTGCCTCTTTTTCTTCAAAAGACGAATAAATCGGATCACGGTTCAGCCCCGAGCAGGCGCACAGCATGCCGCATAATACACACAGGCAAACGGATACAAGAAAAATGCGTTTTTTCATAGTGACCTCCCTGTTTTTTCTTTTCACCTATATAGATGCATTTTCAGAAAAAAAGTGTACGGTTTTTAGAAATTATTTTTCAAGAGCCTTATAGACCTTATCCCAAACCTCTGTGTCTTGCGCGGTCATGCGATCCCAATCGTAGTCCGCCACAAACGCTGCCTTTTGCTCCAGCGTTTTATTCGGGTACTTCTTGCGCTGCTTGGTCAGCTCGGCAAAAAACGCATCCTTGTAAGCCACGGCATCTGCAGTGTAGTTGGGGTTGTGCCCCTTCCCCTTGACCAGCACCAGCTCTACGTTTTCCTTGCCTGCAAGTCCTGCGGCAAGCGCGTCGTAGTGCGGATTTTTCTTGCAAAGCTTGTCGTCATCCGAGTAGATCAGCAGCACGCGGGCGTTGCTCTTGCCAAGCGTCTCGACAGCATTGAAGTCCACGTAATCGGGGTTCTTCTCGCGCTCCAGTGCCATGATATGCTTGCGGCAGCCCTTTAAGATGCCGCCGAAATAGGACGCGATCAGCAGCTCGACCGACACAAAGCCGGAAAAGACGACCACGTGCGAGATCCCCTCGTGCAATGCCGAGATGTTGAGCGTGGAAAAGCCGCCCCAGCTATGCCCGACCACAGAAAAATCATAGCCTGCAAAGCGAGGATTTGCCTTGATGGACTTAAAGCAATCGTCCAGATCGTGCAGCGACTGCGCCATGCCGTTTGTGCCCTCGCCACCCGACAGCATGCAGCCCGTGTGGTCATACGACAGCACCATATAGCCTGCGCGGCACAGCATTTCGATCTCCTTGGTATATGCTTCGTGCCCTGCGCCCATGCCGTGATCAAACACGATCAGGCGATTGGCTATGGGATTTTCATAGCTATACAGATATCCGTGCAGCTCGTGCCCAAGCGACGAGGGGAACACGTAAGGCTCTACGTGCAGTTCGTCAAAATCAGCTGCGCTGAAGAAAAATACGTCGCCCGTATCGTCGCAACGACCGTGCGCGGTCTTTTTGTATTGCTCTACGATCATTTTTGTAAACATAAGCTACCTCTTTTCTGTTTCTATGGAAATATTTTGATATACGGGATGTACTTGCACCTGCCCGTCTACAGACCAGCCAACGCATCTGCCTTGGTGCGTAAACAGCATTTGTGCACGCGCGGGGGCATACAAAATTGCGTGCTCCGCGCTTGGAATTTCGCCGATTCCCAAGGTCTCTCCCCTTTGCAAAAGCGCGAATTTGAGCAAAAGATCGATCTCATGCCTATATGCAAACGTGGCAGGACGGCTGACAAGGTAGGGCGAGGGCTGATAATACCACGCGCAAAACTCGTCAAAGGTCTCGGGGCTGTTCCCAAGCGGCATAAAGGACGGGCCGTACGCAGCCACCGGAGTAATCGGGCGCATGCCGTATTTTGCATACATCAGTGCCGCCTTGGGTGCGGAGGTGCAAAACAGTGCAAGCGGCAGATGGTCTCGCGCTTGCAGATCGGCATACCACATCTCCAAAAGGCGTGTGCCGATGCCCTGCCCGCGGTACTCCTCCAGCGTCAGAAAGTTGCCGAAATTGCCAATGGCATCCGCGTGCTTACCCCAGCCGTTCCAAAGGCGGCTGACGCACGTGCCGTTCTCGTGCGCGACAAAGTAGGTGTCGGTGCACTCACCGGCGAGCGCACCCGATACACGCGCCCGCATGGCGTCGGCATAGGATTTGCCCGGGGATTCGTCAGAGAGCATGGCGGCAAGTGCCTGCCCTGCCTGATTCATGCCCCGACTAGGGCAAAAAACGTCATATTGCAATTTCACAACCTCCTTTACATGCATCTGTCAAATAAAAAGCGGCGCACAACGTCCCCCTATCGGATGGCAAAACAAGGCGGATGCGCGCTGCCAAGCCT
>JAZRDG010000161.1:0-25486 GCA_045660125.1 Eubacteriales bacterium
AGGGGGATTGCGTATCCTACAGGGGTGCTTATGCGGGCGATCACTGATCGCCCCTACAGGCAAATCCCATACGGGATATGGAAAATTACTTTTGTGATTTGTAGGGGCGATCAGTGATCGCCCGCGAAACCGAGCAATTGGGGGTATGCCACATTCTTATCGGTAGAGGTCGGCGCCCTCGACGACCCCGACAGGTGGCAAGAACTTTTTGTAGGGACCGGCGTCCTCGACGGTCCGTTTCCGTAGGGGCGGGTTCCAGATCCGCCCTTGCGTACGGGAGCATATGGAATGCTCCCCTACGAGGGGTTGTCTCCGTAGGGACCGGCGTCCTCGACGGTCCGTTCCGTAGGGGCGGATTCCATATCCGCCCTTACGTACGGGAGCATATGGAATGCTCCCCTACGAGGGGTTGTCTCCGTAGGGACCGGCGTCCTCGACGGTCCGCATGCAAAATGAAATCCGCCCCCTGTCGGGAGCGGATGTTTTTTGTGTTTACTTTTCAAGCTCGGAAAGCTTTTTGACGGCTCCCGCGTGTCCCTTGGCGGCGGCTTTTTTGTAAAGCGTGATCGCCTCGCGCTCGCTGCGCAGGGGAACCCCCTCGCCGCTTTCGTAGCACTCGGCAAGGCTGAAACAAGCGTGCGCGTGTCCTGCATCGGCTGCAAACTTGAGGTGCTTGACCGCCTTTTCCGCGTCCTTAGGCGTGCCCTTGCCGTGCTTTTCGCACCAGCCAAGGCTGTAGCTTGCAGCCACGTTACCGCCCTTTGCCGCAATGCGGAAGCACTCCACCGCCATAGCCGCGTCCTTGGGAATATCCTGCCCAAAGAACCAAAGGTCGCCCATGTGGTTGACCGCCTCCATGCGGCGCGCGTGGTTTGCCGTCAGGGTCGAGCCCGAGGGCATGTCGCGGTAATAGTCCTCGATGGATTTGCCGTAAGTCTGAATGCGTGCCATTTCGTCCATGGCGTCGGTATTGCCGCGGATGATGGCGCGTCCGTAGTATTCCAGCGCAAGCGCAAAATCGTGCGAATCGGTCATGCCCGTTGCGTGGAACTGCCCCAGACGGAACAGCGCCTCTGCAATCGCAGGCTTGTCGGGATGCTCGAAAAAGCTGACGGTCTCCAGCTTTTGCGCGCCGCTTTGCGGCTGTCGGATCTGTCCGTCTGCTGCCTTTTCAAGGAAGGAGCGGCAGAGAAGCGCGGAAAGGTCTGCGCCCGTGCCGGTGCGGTGGCAATCCGAAAGCAGCAGGAGTGCCGAAAGGCAGCCGTCGTGTGCCGCTCTTTTGAGTGCGGCTACGGCATTGGAGGCATCGCGCTGCGTGCCAATGCCGCGCAGCAGGCATCTGCCCACGTGGTAAAATCCGTCTGCGTCGCCGCTCTTGGCGGCTTTTTTATAAAAGGCATAGGCGGCAGCCTTATCCTGCGCCGTGCCAATGCCCCTCTCAAGGCAATCTGCCAGCGCAAGCATAGCAGGTGCGTGACCTGCGTCGGCTGCGCGGCGATAAAGCTCTGCGGCGCGGGAAGCGTCCTGCTCGGTGCCAACGCCGTATTGCAGGCAAAGACCCAGCAGGTGCTGTGCGCGGCTGCTGCCGCTTTGTGCGCCGTCCTCAAGCCAGCGGATCGCGTCCGCAAGGTTTTGCTTGGTGCCAACGCCGTGCAGGGAGCACCAGCCAAGGCGGTACATCGCATCCGGCTGCGCGTTGCCCGTGATGACCGCGGCGCGGAACCATTTGATCGCCAGGAGCGGATCGCGCACCAGCACCTCGCTGTCCAGATAAGCCTCGCCAAGGTCATAGCAAGCGCGCGGATCATGATTTTGCGCGGCAAGCAGCAGCCATTTGGTTGCCTCTGCGGGATCGCGCGGCGTTCCCGTGCCGTTTTTGCAAAGCGTATATGCGTCGTATTGCGCAGGCAGGCATCCTGCCATGGCAGCGGCAATGCAAAGAGACGCGCCCTTTTGCTCGTCCTTGGTCACGCCTTCGCCGCTCAGGTACAGTCTGCCAAGGCGGTATTTGGCGTGTGCGTCACCCAGCCTTGCCGCCTCTGCGTAGCGTGCGGCTGCGGCGCGCAGATTTTGCTCCACCTCCACGCCCTGCTCGTAGCAAAGCGCCAATCGGTAGCAAGCGCCTGCGTGCTGTGCGTCGGCTGCGCGCTTGAGCCATGCAATCGCGGCAGCGGTGTCCTTGCGGCAGCCTCTGCCGTAAAGCAGGCAGCCTGCAAGATTGTTCTGTCCGTCCGCGCTGCCGCCCTCGGCTGCCAGCGTGTACCATCTGATCGCCTCGGAAAGGTCCGCGCGCACACCGTCGCCAAATTCATAGCAGCTGCCAAGCGCGTATTGCGCGTCCGCAACGCCGCCCTCGGCTGCGCGGTGCAAATATCCCGCCGCCAAAGCAACGTCACGCTCCACGCCCTTGCCGCCGATCAGGCAGAGCGCGTACCTGTACGCTGCGTTGGGCACGTCACCGTCCGCGCCCTCCTTGAAGTGCTGCGCGGCAAGCGCGTCGTTTTGGGCTGCGCCCGTGCCGTCGCGATACATCGTGCCAAGATAGTAATGCGCGGTGGCGTTGCCCAGCGCGCGTGCGTCCTCAAAGTGGTTGTAAGCCTTGGTGGCGTTTTGCGCCGTGCCAACGCCCTCTAAATAGCAAATGCCCAAGCGGAGAGATGCGCTTGCATAGCCTTGCTTGGCAGAGCTGTGCAGCAGCTGCACGGCTTTTTTGGGATCGGGCTGCGTGCCCGCGCCCTCCAAAAGACAAACGGCGGCGTAGTACTGTCCGCGCTTGTCGCCCAAATTCGCTGCGTTTTCCAGCAATCGAAATCCACGCGGTGCGTCCTTTTGCGTGCCCTGACCGTCAAGGCAGCAAAGTCCCAGCGTAACCAAAGCGCCCGCGTTTTGCTTTTCCGAGGCAAGCGAGAGCCAATGCACCGCCTGCTTGTCCGAGTAGGGGAGCAGCTCTGCGCGCAGATAAGACTCTGCCAGTGCGTACATGCTCTCGGCATCCTGGCGGTTTGCGCCCACTGCCAGCTCAACAAGCTCCGCCAGCTCGTCCTGCAGGCTGCGCTCCTTGCGGTAAGCATCGGGGCAGGTGCAAAGTCCGGTGATCAGCAAGCGGTGTACCAGCGCAGGATCGGGCGCGTGATCAAAGTCCTTTTGCAGCTTGGCAAAGGTGTGCGGATAATCAGCTTGCGGCTCGGCTCCGCCTATATGTAAAATATGCAATTTTCTGTCCTTGGCGGCATTGATCAGCTGCTGCTGCAGCGCTTGCAGCTGCTGATCCTGGTGGGCGTCCTGCAAAGCTCCCGCCACCACGATCAAGCCGGCGCGGCAGGCATCGCGATATACCTCGGTGCGCAAATGATCGGTTTTGCGCACCGCAAAGCCGTAAGCGGTCAAAAAACGGCAAGCATCCTCTGCTTGCTTCTGGCTCGCTTCGGTATACAAAAGCGGCACAAAAACGTGCGCAGGTGTGTTTTTTTGCATTTGCGGTGTCGGCATAGGCAATCTCCTTGGTCGTACTTGAAAAAAATCGCGAAAATTTGAAAAATTTACGAAAAAGGTCTTTTCAATTTTCGTTTTTTGTATTAAAATATATGTAATAGGTATTTCTATATTCATTATACATGATTTGCCGCGTGATTGCAAGGCATACGGCAAAAAAAGAACACAGACTTGAAGTTTACGGAGGTAACGGTATGAAAAAGAAATATACGTTGGTTATTTCGGATGTGGAGATGAACGTGGTAACGGATGCTCCTTGGGAATCGGTTGAAAAGATCGTGGGCATTCTGGATCGCAAGATGAGAGATATCAATCTCAAGAGCTACCGTTGTACCAAAAATCAGGCTGCACTTTTGTGCGCGCTTGAATATTGCTCTGAAAAGCTGGAGCTGCAGGATCGCAATGCAGAGCTTGAGGAGATTGCAGAGCAGGATGCGGCAACCATTGCAGAAAAGGACGCAAGAATTGCCGAGCTGGAGGCAGAGCTTGCCAAGATGCAGGGCGAGAACGAGATCATGCACAACATTCTGGAGCGCGCAGCCGCTTCCACCAAGCGCATGATGGGTCATCACGAGCCCGTTGAGGCTGCTGTGGCAGCAGAGCCCGTGGCAGAGCAGGAAGCTGCTGTGGCAGAGGCTGCAGAGGTTGCAGAGCCCGTGGTACAGGAAGTAGCAGAGCAGCCCGTGCAGGAGGCTGTTGAGCAGGTAGAAGAGAAGGTAGAGGCGCCCGAGCAGCTGACGGTGGATTTTGCAGAAGCCGAGCCGCAGCCCGAGATCAATACCAAGGCGGCGCAGGTGCTGGAGGAGATTGCAGACAGACAGACCGACGTGCCGCGCGTCAAGGCAAGAGCAAAAAAGAGCAATAATCGCTCCCGCGTAGGATCGATGTTTGATCTGCTTACCTTTAACGATGTATAAGACGAACGTATTACATAGTCGATCCCTGCCCGAGCTGCTGAGTCCCGCAGGCTCACCGGATGCGCTGCGGGCGGCGATTGACGCAGGAGCCGACGCCGTGTATCTTGGCGGCGGCTCTTTTCATGCTCGCATGAATGCGGACAATTTCGGCACGCAGGATAAGCTGACCGATGCGGTATCCTTGGCGCACTTTTGGGGCGTTAAGGTATACGTCACGCTTAACACCATGGTGTACGACCGCGAGATCGACGCAGCCCTTGCGCAAGCCGAGCAGGCAGCGCGCGCGGGCGCGGATGCGCTGATCGTGGCGGATGCGGGGCTTGCCTCGCTTTTGCACAAAGCGCTGCCCGAGCTGCCGCTGCACGCAAGCACGCAGATGTCCGTGCATCGCGGAGATGCGGGCAAGCTGCTTGCCGATGCGGGCTTTAGCCGCATGGTGCTGGCGCGTGAGATGCCTGCGGATCAGATCGCACAGGCAGTGCGCGAAAGCCCGATCGAGATCGAGGCGTTTGTGCACGGCGCGCTTTGCGTCAGCCAATCGGGGCAGTGCCTGTTTTCCTCGCTCGTAGGCGGCAGAAGCGGCAACCGAGGCGAGTGCGCACAGCCCTGCCGTTTGCCCTTCAAGGATAGCAAGGGCAAGGATTTCTATCCGCTCTCGCTCAAGGATCTGTCCTTGGCAAGATACGTGCCCGAGATCATTGCGTCGGGCGTGGCGTCGCTCAAGATCGAGGGACGCATGAAGTCGCCCGAGTACGTATATACCGTCACGCGCATCTGGCGAGAGCTGCTGGATGCAGGCAAGGGCGCGGACGAGGCGCAGATGCTGGAGCTTGGCAAGGCGTTCTCGCGCGGTGGATTTACCGATGGATATTACCGCCGCCGTAAGGGAGAGGGCATGCTGGGCGTGCGCTCTGCCGAGGATAAGATGGCGTCGGGCGAGGTGCAGAAGTTCCGCGGTATACAAAGAAAGATTCCGATAGAGATGCAGGCAACCTTAGCAGCCGATCAGCCCATGACGCTGTGCGCAAGTGCGGGGGAGCATACCGTTTGCGTGCAGGGAGCAGCACCCGAGGCAGCGCACACCCGTCCGATCACGGTCGAGCAGGTGCAGGCAAGTCTTGGCAAGCTGGGAGCTACGCCGTTTGTGACCGAGGCGCCTTCGGTGCATATCGAGGGTGAGGTCATGGTGGCGGCATCCGCGCTCAACGCGCTGCGCCGCGAGGCTGCGGAGGGCTTGGAAAGAGAGATCAGGGACTCCCTGACTCCTGCGCCCGTGCAGCGCAAGCAGATCGGTCGCGCACAGCCCAAGGGCACGCGTGACAATGCGCGCACGGCAAGATTTTGGTATCCCGAGCAGCTCACAAAAGAGGCTGCAGCGTATTTTGATATCCGCTATCTGCCGCTTGAGACGGTTGCAGAGCAGGAAGTACCCCTGTGCAACGGTGCGGTGCTGCCGCCTGTGCTTTTCCCCGAGGATACGGGAAAGATCAGGGAAATGCTTGCAAAGATCAGGCAAAAGGGCATTGCACACCTGCTGGTGGGCAATCTTGGACATTTGCCCATGCTGCAGGACTTTGATTTCGTGCTGCACGGGGATTACAGATTCAACGTTGCCAATAACGCCACGGTCTGCGTGCTGGAGCAGCATGGCTTTGCGGACGTGATCGCGTCTGCCGAGATGAGCGTGGCACAGCTGCGCGATCTGGGCGGCAACACGGCAGCCATCGTGTACGGCAGAGTGCCGCTGATGACGCTGGAGCGCTGCATCAACAAGCAGGCGGCGGGTTGCGCGGCGTGCACCAAGGGAAAGGCGCAGCTGACCGACCGCAAGGGCGTCAAGTTCCCCGTGGTGCGTGAGTACGGTCACCGCAATCTGGTGCTCAACAGCCTGCCTACGGGCATGTCGGATAAGCAGGGCGCGCTTGCCGCAAGCGGCATTACGGCGCAGCATTTCCTGTTTACCGTGGAGAGCGCAGCCGAGGTCGATCGCGTGATCGCGGCGTATAAAAAGGGAACGGCGCTGCCGTATCCCGTCAGAAGATTTTGAGTTTTTACAGGTGAAAATATGAAGCAATACAGTATAATCGCGGTTGCGGTGCTTTGCGTTGTGTGTCTGCTGATCGCAACGGTGGCAAGCACGAGCCGCGCAAAATCCATGCCCGCTCCCCAAGAGCCGCCCGCGCAGCAAACGGATAGCCAAACCCAAGCGGATACCGAGCAGCCCACCGAGCAAGAGAGCGAGCAGATCGGCGGCTTGCCGTACGTGACGTATACGGGAGAGGCGCACGCGGGCACGGGCATTGCCTACCGCGGCAGCGGCGAGAGAGCCAAGTACGTGATCGTGATCGATGCGGGGCATCAGCTGCACGCCATGAGCGAGACCGAGCCGATAGGTCCGGGATCGGATCAGACCAAAGCCAAGGTAACGGGCGGCACGCAGGGCAGCTTTACGGGGCTTGCCGAATACGAGCTCAATTTGCGCGTCTGTCTTGCCTTGCGAGATTTGCTGGTGGCACAGGGCTATACCGTAGTTATGGTGCGTGAGACCCATGAGGTCGAGATCAGCAACGCAGAGCGTGCGCAGCTGGCAAACGCGGTGGGTGCGGACGTCAATATCCGTATTCACGCCAACGGTGACGAGAATGCAGAAACCAAGGGCGCAATGGCAGTTTGCCAAACGCCCGAAAATCCGTATAACGCGGACATTTACCCTGCGTGCAGAGCGCTTTCGGATGCAGTGCTGGCGGCATTCTGCCAAAGCACGGGCATTGCAGAGCGTAACGTTTGGGAGACCGATACCATGACGGGCACCAACTGGGCAACCGTGCCCACCACCATCATTGAAATGGGCTTTATGACCAACGCCGAGGACGATGCCGCAATGGCAGCAGAGGATTTTGCCGCAAAGGCGGCGCAGGGCTTGGCGCAGGGCATTGCTGCGTATTTGGCGCAAAGCACATCCGACGGGGATACCACCGCACCCGAGCAGACAACAGAGCCCGAGCAAACCACCGAGCCCGAGCAGTCCACGACGCCCGACTCCAAGTATGATATCGATTTTGAAAGAGAAGCAGAGCTGGGACAGAGCTTTACCGATGTAGAGACGGTTGTGGAGTTTACCGGCACAGTATGGATCCGCACCGAGCCGAGCACGCAGGGCGGGGATGCCACCAAGGTCATGGATATCAGCACGTATGCGGGCAAGCGCGTGACTTGCATAGGTCTTGGCGAAAATTGGCATCGTCTGCTGATCGACGGCAAGGTTTATTACGCATCGGCTGCATATCTCAAGGTGGTTACCGAGTAAAATAATAGCAAAGTACGAACAAAGGAGGCGCATGCGTATGAATGAAAAATTTGAGGACGTATTGGCGCTGATTGGCGGGTATGCGATCTTTGGCGCGGAAATGGTCAAGGAGAGCGCAAAGCCGCTGACCGATAAAATTTCCGCAGAGCTGCACGCCGCGATAGCCGAGATCCGCACGGATATTGATGCGGTCAGAGCGCGCGACCCTGCTGCAAAGAGCGATATTGAGGTGCTGCTGCTCTATTCGGGCGTGCATGCGCTGCTGGCGTATCGCGTCTCTCACAGGCTGTATTTGTCCGAGCATTATTTCTCGGCGCGTCTGGTCAGCCAGCTTGCAAGGTTTTTCACCGGTGTGGAGATACACCCGGGCGCAACCATTGGCAAGGGCTTGGTGATCGACCACGGATCAGGCGTTGTGATCGGTGAGACGGCAGAGATCGGAGATAACTGCACGCTGTATCAGGGCGTGACCCTGGGCGGTACGGGCAAGGATCTTGGCAAGCGTCACCCCACGCTGGGGGACGGCGTGCTGGTAGGCGCGGGCGCAAAGGTGTTAGGACCTTTTACCGTGTCGGACGGCAGCAAGGTGGCGGCAAACGCAGTGGTGCTCAAGGAGATCCCCGAAAACAGCACGGCGGTGGGCATTCCCGCGCGTGTGGTCAAGCGCGACGGCGAGAGGGTTAGCTCTCCCTCGGCAGATCTCGACCACGTGCATATCCCCGACCCTGTCAAGGATGAGATCACAAGGCTTGAGCAAAGACTTGCACAGATGCAAGCCGAGCTTGAAGAGCTCAAGAAAAATCAAAAGTAATAAAGCGGAAAATCGGCTCGCGCGCGAGCCGATTTTCTTTGCTTGCGCACGCTACATATTTTCTCCAGTCCTTGCATATATTACCACGGGTCTTGTCCACGATCAGGTCTTTACAACAACACTTTCCTGTGTTATAATAGTCGTGGAAACAAAAAAACCTATGATTTGACAAAAAAGGATGGATTTCAATGAACTTACGTAGAATATTATCGGGATTGGCTGCCCTTGGCATTGCAGCCGCATCGCTTTCGGTGGCTGCAGGGGCGGTCGAGCCCTCGTACAAGGTATCCGAGGACTATCAGGACTCCTTGTATTATGAAAACCTGCAAGCCGTGGAGCTGACGGGCGACGGCGTGACCGACGTCATCGCAGTTGCGCTTTCGCAGCTTGGCTACCACGAGGGCAACGGCAATGCGGATCTGGACGGCAGAAACAACGGCGGCTCTAAAAACTTTACCGAGTATAACGTGCTGTTCGGCAAGCTGGATAACGGCGAGGGAAACGGCACAAGCTACGGGTACGCATGGTGTGCCGCGTTTGTCAACTGGTGCTTGCGTCAGGCGCGCGTGGATAAGGAGCTGACGGGCGGCATGTACGTGTCCTGTGCCTCTTGGCGCAATTGGTTTATTAACGAAGGCGCGAAATACGGCGCGTCTTACCATGCACGCACCGACGATTACATACCCCAAAGGGGCGACCTGATCTTTTATAAGAGCCTTTCGGCTACGCATAACCGCGCGACCGACCACATCGGCATCGTGCTCAAGTGCGAGGACGGCAAGGTGTACGCCATCGAGGGCAATGCCGACAACAAGGTAGGCTTGCACGAGTATGAGCTGACCAACCGCTATATCGTGGGATACGGCAGCATTGCGTACAAGACCGCAGACGTGCCCGAGACCGAATACTATGACGTGGAAAAGTTCCTGCCCGGTCAGTATATTTCCTCCAAGGGCAACGTGTCCGTGTATGCAGGACCCGGCAGCAGCTTTACCAAGGTTGCAAGTCTGGATGCAAACGAAGTCTATCGTATTACCGCGGTGCAGGATAAGTACGGATATCTGACCTTGGAGGACGGCACGAGCGGCTGGGTGTCGCTCAAGCGTCTGATTCCCATGAACGCATCCGCGTTCTTTACGGTCGAGCTGGAGGCAGGCGAGCAGAGCGTCAAGGCGATCGTGGCACAGGGGGCATCGTGGCAGATCCCCGAGCTGACGCTTGACGGGGATATGCTTGGCTGGAGCGCAGGCGAGGGAAGCGAGCTGTTTGCACCCGGGCAGGTGATCACGCCCGAGTCGGATTTGGTGCTCAAGGCGGCATATCCGGCAGAGTCCGAGACCCAACCCGAAAGCGAGACCGAGGCTGCCACCGCGCCCGAGAGCAGCGAGGACGAGCAGACCACCGCAGAGGAGCAGAGCACCGCGTCCGAGCCCCAAACGGGCTGTAACGGCACGGTCGGCGCTGCGGCAGTAGGTATTGTGCTTGCAGCGTGCGCAGCGTTTGCGTGTAAGAAAAAGAAAGCGTAAATACGTAAAAGGAGCTGATTCAATTGTTGAACAGCTCCTTTCTATTTGCAAAGTGTCAAATATTACCCACAACGGATAATCGAACAAGGCGGACGCGCCCAAAGCACCCCTCGGGGAGGGGGGCTTTGCGGCGCGCGTCCGTCATATGGAGTTATCCGCTATGGGCAACTTCAAAACGAAAGGTTCATACAGACCAACCAAACGGTTTGTGGGAACTTGATTTTATAGATAAAAGAAACAGACTATATCAAGCCTTCTCCAGTGGGAGAAGGTGGCGCCGTAGGCGACGGATGAGGTGTTAGAAAAGGGTTTGAAATCTAAAAATCCAACCCGAAATATTACTTTGCTTGTCAACTACACTTCGACTCCTCATCCATCGCTTCGCGGGCCCCCTTCCCCGTAGGGGACGGCTCTGTAGCGCGCGTCCGCCTTGTTCGGTTATCCGTTATAGGCAATCGTATCAGACGGAAACGTGAAAAGGGGCTGAGTCAATTGACTCAGCCCCTTGAATCAGGGAGTATGAATTACTTCATAAAGTTCAGCTCGTTGCATACCTTGCCGTCCTCGGTGAGTACTGCAAGCACGCAGCCGGTGTAGTAGTTCTTGTCGTTCCAGTTACAAGCTGCAACCTCAACGGTGACCTCCTGACCTGCATATGCCTTGAGCCAGCTGTACTGATTTGCGCTGGAGCAATACAGACGCAGCTTGGTGCCGTTTGCATCGGACAGGAAGATGTTGGTGTAGTATGCGGTCTCCTCAACGGTAACGGTTGCCTTGAGCACGAATACCGTGGTGGTGTAGTCAACGGTGGGATCCAGGTCGTAAACCTCCTGCAGGGTCTTGTCGGTTACGAAGGTGTTGGTGGAGTATGCGTGGCCGCCATAGGTGTTGGAAAGGATCTCAGCGTCGTTCAGGCAGGTCTGACCGTAGTAGTTGGTGCCGCCCTTGGTGTTGATGTGGCGAACGCCGGTCAGGATGACCTCGTCACCAATGGTCAGGGTCTGCATCACAGCAGAGGTGGTCTGTACTGCGATCACGCCGGTCTCGTCGATGAGGTAGAAGCCGGTCTTGTTGACCAGAGAAGGACCAACGATACCCTTAACGGTTACGGTTTCGCCGGTAGCAGCGTTGATGGCGGTCTGCACGTCAACGTAGTCGAACTTGGGAGTGGGAGTGAGCGTGATCTCTACGGAGTCGGTTGCGCTGACGTTACCAAGCGTAGCGGTTACGGTCACGGTTACGGTGGTAACCTCCTCTACCTCTGCGGTGGTCATGATGATCTTGCCGTCAACGGTAACAAAGGTCAGTGCGCTCTCGTTGGAGGAAGCGTAGGAAAGGGTAACGCCGCTAAAGCCAAGCAGATCGGAAGAAACGCCGCCCAGCAGCTCGAGTGCGGGGTTAGCGGAGTATGTGGGCATGAACTGACCCATTGCGTGATACTTGAGCGCGTACTCGGGTGCGCCTGCAACGTCAAAGGTGTAGCCCTCGTCGATCACCTCGATGGGAACCAGACGGAAGAAGCAATCGCCTGCGGTGGACTTGCAGTTGATGGGGGAGATGTAAACGGTGCAGATCTTGCCGTCAAACTCATCCAGCCACTCAAAGTCGCTGCCGTTGCACTGGGTGTAGGTGTAGTTGCCGGTTTCGCCGTCAATGTCAAAGAAGTAGTAGTTCACAAAGCCGTTGCCGGGAACCTTCTTAACAAGAGCGTTGACCTTGTAGATGGTGGTGGTAACGTTTTCGGTTACGGGAGTATCAAGGATGTCCTTGATGCAGGATTCGGTGATCCAGGACTTATCAAATGCGTAATCCTGGCTGTCGTCCTGCTCGATCAGGTAAGCGTTTGCGATCTGGCAGCTGCCCTTGTAGCCAAAGTTTGCTGCGCTGGACTGCTCGGTATCCAGGATCCAGTAGTCCTTCTCACCTGCAATGGTGAGCTTGTCGCCTTCGGAAACTCTCTGTGCGATGTTGCCGTCAAAGACGTAGATGGAGCCGGTCTCGTCAACAAGGAAGAAGCCGTTGGGCTTAAAGCCGTTTGCATAGGTGATCTGTGCAACAATGCCGTCCAGCTTGATCTTGGTGCCCTTGTCAGCCTCTCTTGCGTCTGCAACCGACATGTCGGTGTAGTCGTCAAGGTTGATGTCAACCTCAACGTGGGTGAACTCGATCAGGCGAGCGTTCTTAACTTCCTTGGTGCCGTTGTAGTTCTGCAGAATGCAGTACAGCAGAACCTCGTCACCCTTGTAGGGCTTGTCCTCCATCTGGCTGTAGTTGATCTCGCCGTCAGCGCTGTAGGTGCCGTACACCTCAATAGAGCCGGTTGCGTCGGTGATGATCATCTGGCCGTATGCAGCGTTGAGGATGGACTCAACGGTAGCGCGGATGTAGTATCTTTCGGTGGTTACGTTGCCCTCTTCGCCGCAAAGCTCAAGAGCTTCTGCGATGGTGATGGTCTTGATCTCATCCTCGGGAGCGGTGGTGTCCTCTTCGGTAGAGGAGTCCTCTTCGGGGGTGGTGGTGTCTTCAACGGTAGTGTCTTCGACGGTGGTGTCTTCGACAGTAGTGTCTTCAACAGTAGTGTCTTCGACGGTGGTGTCCTCGGGAGTGGTGGTGTCTTCTGCGGTGGAGTCGGTGGATTCGGTGGGTGCCTGAGTGTCTGCGCCGGTGGTCTGCTCTTCCTTGTTACCCTTGTCGCAAGCAACAAAAGCAGCGAGCATCAACAAAGCGATCAGAGCGATGGCAAGAATCTTGGTGAACTTCATGCGTTTTTTATCTCCTTTAAAAATTTTACAACATTTTACATTATATGATAAAAAACGTCAAAGGTCAACAGGTCAAAACCAATTTCTCCCTATGATACAAAAAAGCAGGACAGCGTCCTGCTTTTTGTGTGTTTTTTATCAAATCAATTCTCGGGTGCGCGCCAGTCAAAGATCAATTCGGGCTTTTCGAAGCCCACCTGAGAAAAGCGTTCGTCTGCGGGTGCACCCGTCGTTCTTTGCAGAATGATGTTGACCAGCATCTGTACGTCAAGCGGTTGGTGCGCGTGTGTGCCGGGGCGGAAGTACCAGTACAGGTTTTCGGGCACGCCAAGGTACTTGAATACCTCGCTTGCTGCCAGCGTGGTCTGCCAGGAGCCGATGGGGTTGCCCCACAAATCGCCCGCGCCCTCGGAAACGAACAGAATACGGGGTGCGACCATTGCCTTGAGCGAGTGCGCGTCAAAGGGCAGATCCTCGGGACGGTCGGCATATTCGCCCAGATCCGGACCCATCCAGAAATCAAAGTTGCGCCACAGATCGGCAAGCAGCTCGCTTCTCTTGAGCATAAGTGCGCGGTTGGGATCGTTGTTGCCCATGTATTCGCCCTCAAAATAGATGCGGTAGCAGGAGCATGCGCCTGCGCAGGTGGCGTTGGGGTTGACGATGGCAGCTCTCGTGTCCAGCACGCCTGCCAACGCCGCGGTCTTTGCACCGCGCGAGTGACCCGAGAATACGATCATATCGGGATTGGTCAGACCTAATTTTTCAAGCAGGTCTACGCAGCGGGAGTATCCCCAAGCCCATGCGCCGAGTGCGCCGAAGGTGTACTCGGGGTAGACCTCGTGCAAAGGACCGTGACCGCGTCCTCTGAATTGGATATCCTCGGCAAGCTCGGTGCGGTCAAACAGCATCCAAGCAATGCCCTTGTCCAGAGCCGCATGCAAAAAATCCTTGTCAAAGGCGTAGTTGAAGGAAAGGTCGCCGTCCACAATGACGGGAGGCAGGGGAGTGGGGGTGGGAACGCCCCAGGCAGGCAAAAACAGCTTGGCGATAAAGGAAACGGTCTTTTGCTTGGTGCCTGCCGTGATGCGGTAGGTGTTCATGGTGCCCTTGCCGCCGATGTAAAGCTCCTCGTATTCAAATACCTCGGGAGCGGGCGGCTGCGTGCCGTATTGCAGCTCAACAGCCTGCTTGTAGATCTCTGCGCGGCGCGCTTCCCACTGGTCGGGGCTTGTCATGCGTGTGCCGTCGTCAAATTTGAACAGATCGGGCAGCGTGCCGTAGGTTTCATATTTGGTTACCTTAAGCATTTCGGGATATACGAATTTTTCCATAAGTGCCTCCTTATCTGAAGTGCTTCATGACCGGATATGCGCCTGCAATATCGCTCAGGAAATCACCGTACACGGGCTCGAGCGAGATCTTGTCGTCATAACCGATCGCACGCATCGCGTCTCTGTATACAAGGCAATCCGCAAGATCTGCCTCGGTGGGTGCTTTGCGGTCTGCCTGCGGGCGCGCCAAGTGCGCGTGGAAGACGTATTGCTTGTATTTTTCAATGTTTTCAATCGGCTCGCCGCCTGCCCAGAAGTGGAAGATGTCCAGCGTCAATCCTACGTTGGGGTGGTTTACCATAGCGCAGATCTCCGCGCCCTCTTCCAAGGTGTGCAGGAAGTTGGTTTCCTTGAGCTGCAAGGGCTCAATGGCAACGCGCACGCCAAAGCGCTCGCCCTCCTCGCCGAGAATGCGCATCAGAGCGGCAAAGCGCTCCTTGGCTTCGGCTATATCCATGCCCTCGGGCACGTTGCGTGCATAGCCCGAGCCCATGACCGCCACGTTCGCACCAAACTGTGCCGCACGTGCAAAGCCGGCTCTTGCGTATTCGCGCGCCCAAGCCTCGATCCGGTCGCGGTCTTCGCCAAACATGACAAAGCCGCCGGGGAAAAAGCCGTTGCAACAGGGAATGTCAAGTCCAAGCTCGTTCTTTTGTGCAAGATAGTAAGTCATTTGTTCTTCAGTGTAATTGGCAATGACCGAGAAGTTCCATTCCACGTGGTCAAATCCCTGCTCCTTGACCGCTGCCCAAAATTGGGGCGGTGCGCAAACGCCTATTTTCATGATGTGCCTCCTTGAGAGATGGTTTTGATACCCCTATTTTAATATATTTTTGCGCGCTTGTCAATCGCTGCGGCAAAAGCTGAAAATTTTTTTGAAAAATTTTCAAAAAACGTGAACTTTTTTGTCAAAAAATGCGTCTATATAGGTAAGCGCCCCTGCGTGCGCTTGACAGGCTTGGCAGGGTGTGATATACTTTACTTGGATAAAATCGCTTGGGAGGTTCATTATGGGAAGATTTACAGCCGGCGGACGCAACACGATCAAGGCGGAGGGGCTGCGTTTTCAGTACCGCCTTTCCTATCTCTGCATGTTGACTGCAACGTGTTTTACAGTGCTCAACTGCATTTTTTCGTTTTTTGGCAATATTTTTTACTCCGCGTTTGCCTGGGTGTTTCCGTACGCTATGGTCACCGAGGGCTTGTTTAAAACGGGCATGATGTACACTCCCGAGGAGTATGAGTACTATTGGGGCATGACGCAGGAGCATATGCAGCACCCGGGATATTTGTACATCCTGATAGGCATTGCGGTCGTTGCCGTCTGCGTGCTTGTGGCTTGCTGTATCATTGCAAGAAAGCACGTGGCAGGATTGATTGCCGCGACCGTGCTGCTTGCCATTGACAAGCTGTTTATGATTATTTGGTTTCGGATTACGATCCAAACCTATCTAACGGAATTTTTCATGTCGGGCTTGTTGTTGGGACTTTTGCTGATGGGCATTGTGGCGTATTACCGCTTGAAAATGATCGACTGGGTGAGCGAGGAGGTCATTCCCGCTGCCGTTCCCGCGGCAGAGCAGGAGGGAGAGCAGCAGGATTCCCCCGTGCTGCACGCCGTGGATTATTCGCTCAAATGCAAGACGCTGATGATATACGACGTTGAGGGCTATACGGTGTGCTACCGTAAGATCGGCACGGTTTACGAGCTGGCGATCGACAAAATGGTGTACGACACCATCGATGCAGGCCGCCACAGACAGCCGCACGAGCTCAACGCGCGTGTGGAAGGGCATGATTTCGCGGTCGGCACGAGCGAGGACGCAACCATGTACGTTCGCCTTGACGGCAACGTGGTCAAGAAGAAGAGAAGATAATATCTATTGCCACTGCACAATTGAATCAAAGGGGCTGCTTCAAGCATTTGGGGCAGCTCCTTTTTGTATTTATAAGACGTGAAAGTTAACCGTGTGGTGCCCCTTCTCCCAAGGGGACGGTTAACCTCAACGGACAATCGCACAAGACGGATGCACACTATAAAGCCTCCCCCATGGGGAGGCTTTTTAAGTTTCCCATAACGGATAACCCCATAAGACGGACGCGCGAAATGAGCCGTCCCCATCCGTAAAGCGTTCACCGTAGGGCAGCGTCTTCAAAAGCCTCCCCGCGGGGGAGGGGAACCGCGTAGCGGTGGTGGGGGTTCCCACTTCACTGCTCTTTGGCATCGTGTGTTTTGCGCTGCGGCAAAGACGGTATGGAGTGGCGGCTATCCGTTTGGGGTTCAGAGCGTTCGTATGGTAACCCCTACCACCGCTTCGCGGTCCCCCTCCCCCACGGGGAGGCTTTTAAAAAGTACCCCAAAGCGAACAGCCCCGCAGGCTCCTTCCACCACTTCGTGGTCCCCCTCCCTCTCGGAGGGAGGCTTTGGGCGCGCCCGTCTTGTTTAATCAACCGATACGGGCAACTCAAAAGAGCCGTCCCCACAGGGGAAGGGGGACCTCGAAGCGGTGGAAGGGGTCGCCTGAACGGCAAGGAATCGTTATATGGAAAAAATAATACTTTCCCAATTTCCTCGCGCGACCCCTTCCCCCGCGGACGTTCCGCTTCACTGCGTTTTCGCTCCACTGCGGGCCCCCTTCCCCTATGGGGACGTCTTTTTTGCGCTTATCCGTCTTGCTCACTTATCCGCCATGGGTTGCCTTTATAAGCCTTCTCCTGCGGGAGAAGGGGGACCGCGAAGCGGTGGATGAGGAGTCAAAGTGTAGTTGCAAAGCAAAGTAATATTTCGGGTTGAATTTTTACAATTTGAAATCTTTTTTAACACCTCATCCGTCAGCCTTCGGCTGCCACCTTCTCCCGCTGGAGAAGGCTTGATATAATCTGTTTCTTTTGCCTATAAAATAAAGTTCCCACAAACTGTTTGATTGAATCATTGTATCTTTAAAAGTCTCCCCCGCGGGGAGGCTTTGGGCGTGTCCGTCTTATTTGATTATTCGATATGGGCAACTTCAAAAGCCGTCCCCATAGGGGAAGGGGGACCGCGAAGCGGTGGAAGGGGCACTATACGGACCATCCTTCACGGGAACAGAATCACGCCAAAAAGCTGACTCAAGTCAACGTCGATCAGCCTTTTTTGCTGCACATGCAAGGCTTGTCCGCAAATTGTAAATTTTTTTCTTGGCGTGTAGAAAATGTCAAAGCGGCTGTTTGGACACTTGAAAAATACTGTCGAGTTGTGCTATAATGACTATATATGTTTTTGAAAGGAAGTAAACCACATATGAACAACGAAAGCCAAAACAACACTCCCGCAATGTCCCCCGAAATGCAGGAAGCGCACCGCAAGATCATGGCTGCGATCGACCAGGTTGAAAAGGTCATCGTAGGTAAGAGAAACGAGATCATCATGCTCATGACCGCCATGCTCGCAGGCTCGCACGTGCTGATCGAGGACGTACCCGGCACAGGTAAGACCACGCTGGCATCCGCGCTGGCAAAGACCACCGGTCTTTCCTTCAAGCGTGCACAGTTCACCCCCGACGTTATGGCTTCCGACATCACCGGTTTCCACATCTATAACAGACAAAAAGAAGAGTTCGAGTTCCGCACCGGCCTTGTTATGTGTAACCTGCTCTTGGCAGACGAGATCAAACGTGCCAGCCCCAAGACCCAGTCCGCGCTCCTGGAGGCAATGGAAGAGAACAAGGTATCGGTTGACGGCGAGACCATGGCTGTACCGGATCCCTTTATGGTTATCGCAACCCAGAACCCCACGGGCTACGTAGGTACTTATCCGCTGCCCGAGGCACAGCTGGACCGTTTTGCACTCAAGATCTTCATGGGCTACCCCAGCGCACAGGAGGAGATCAGCATCATCAAGGCACGCCGCGATCACAGCCCCTTGGAAGAGGTTGAGGCAGTGCTGGGCGTAGACGAGATCAAGGCGATCCGCGAGCTGGTCACCAAGGTCGAGATCAACGACGAGCTGTATAAGTACATGGTTGACCTGATCTGCGCAACCCGTAAGCATCCCTCGCTCTCTCTGGGCGCATCCCCTCGTGCAACCGTTGCGCTGATGCATCTGGTGCGCGCGTACGCTTTCCTGCGCGGCAGAGATTACGTACTGCCCGATGATATCGCTGCCATCTTCCGCTCTGCCATCAGCCACCGTCTGATGCTCAAGCAGGAGGCAAAGCTCAACCACATCACGGCAAACGACGTGCTGAGCGAGATTTTGCGCACCACCGAGGTGCCTTACAAGGGCAAGAGAGATTCCAAGACCCAGGCTTAATTAAAGGAGAGTACGCATGGAACAGACCAAACTCTGTCCAAGGTGCGGCAAAAGCATACCTGCGGGTAGAACGTACTGCATGAGCTGCGGTGCAACGGTGGCATCCAAATGCCCCGATTGCGGCAAGATATTGCCACTCAACCCCAAGGTGTGTGACGGTTGCGGACATTCGTTCGTGCAAAAGAAGACCAAGGCAAAGAAAAAGGCAAAGCCGGTGGATTACGCCAAGCTTTACCGCATTTTGCTCTGGGCATTTTCGGGCGCGCTGCTTGTCTGTCAGATCGTATTTGTCTGCTTGGATGCCGTACGCATCGCCGTTCCCGACGTGCTGGACATGCACGCGAGCGGCATGGGACTATTTTCTTATTTCTCGGGTGGAGAGCTTGCAGGGCTGGAAGAATACCTTGATTTGTTCAAGCTGTCCGAGGAAAATATTTTGGGTGCGCTGCTTGGCTTGCAGGCAGCGGGCGTGCTGTATTTCGGCGCGCTGATCTGCACCCTTTGCTACGCACTTGTCGTAGGCTTTAATTTGCTGCGCTTCGGACCCAAGAGCGTCAAGCATATGACGCTGTGGGCTGCCATCGTAGCAGGACTTGACGCGCTGGCAAGCGTGCTTTGCATTGCCTGCGGCGCAGGACTTGCTTCTCGCTTGCGCGGTGTGGAGAAGTACGTGGAGGACGGCATTACCGTCAAGCACGTCACGCCCTTTGTGCTGATCTCGGCTATCTTGCTGCTGGGCACGCTGATCGTGCTGTACCGCATCTATTACAAAAAGCAGCAAGAGGATGCAAGAGAGAAGACCTTAAAAGAGATCTTTATCAACGAAAAGACGGTAGCGATCGCCTCCAAGATCCGTCTGCCCTCCACCAAGCGCGAGCGCGAGGCGTACGCGCGCGGCAAGGATATGGGCAAGAGAGGCGCAACCGTTGCGCTGACGGGGAATTTCTGGTGGTATCTTGCGATCCTTGGCGGTGCGCTGATCTTTACGCAGGCGCTCAACAATGCGTTTTCGCATATTCTGTTCATTTTCCTTGTGTTCCTGTTGCCCGTGCTGTTTCTTTATATGCTCAGTGCAAAAATGTCGCTGAGCGTGTACATGATGTCGGACGCAGCCACCGTGGAAAAGAACCAGCCCTACGAGTATCACTTCCGCGTCAACAACAATTCCATCTTTGCCTATCCCTTCGTGGAGGCGCAGATGTGGCTGCCGCAGGCAAACAGCGTGCGCTGTACCATGCGTACCGTGCGCCTTGCCATGGCACCCTTTACCAGCTATGACGTGGGCAACGAGATCCGCTTCCGCTTCCGCGGTACGTATGATATCGGTGTCAAGTGCTTTTACGTATACGATTTCTTCCGTCTGATGCGCGTGCGCGTGGACGTGGAGAATTACAATCAGGTGTACGTTCTGCCCAGAAAGCTCAATCTGGACGAGGCTGCCGCACAGGCGATCTCGGACAGCGTGGCAAGAACGGTACGCTCGCCCATTTCCTACGACCGTCTGGAGGTCAGCGACATCCGTGATTACCGCATGGGTGACTCGCTCAAGAGCATTCACTGGAAGCTGTCTTCCAAGAGCGAGCAGATGATCGTCAAGGAGTACAATACGGGTACTGCCAACATTACCAACGTGTACTGTGATCTGGCGCGCACCTTCCCGGACCAGCCGCCCAAGCCCGTGACGCCCCAGGAGCTGACCCGCAAGCAGGTAAAGGCGCAGAAAAAGGCTGAAAAGCTCAAGATCAAGAGCGCGGTAGCAACCGCCAAGGATCAGGGCATTAAGCTCGGACGCGAGCAGATCGAAAAAATGCGCGAGGAGATGCGTGCCGCTGCCGAGCAGATGCGCGTGGACGCCTTGCCCGAAAAGCAAGAGGAGCACCTGCTTGCAAATGACGTTTACTATGAGGATATGAACGAGTACCTTGCCGACGGCGTGGTCGAGCTGACCGTTGCCGTGCTGCTGGAGGAATTCCGTAACGGCAAGATCGTCAATCTGATGTGGTTTGACCGCCGCAGCGAGGCGGGCGCGTATTGCGTCACCCTGCATGGCAAGGAGGATTTTGAGCTGATCTTCCGTGAGTTTGCCACCGCTCCGCTTTGCGCTCCCGAGGATACCGTGGCAAGACTTTGCGCCATGGCAGCGGAAACGCAGAGCACCAAGCAGATCTTTGTCACGGGTGCGATCGACCGCGCGTCGGTCAGCGCACTGTGTTCAATTCCGGGTATGACCGAGGGCGCAACCTTTGGCTCGTCGCAGGTCATGCTGTATAACCCCGAGGAGAGATTTGCAAATCGCGCGCAGAGATTGCGCTATATCGAGGGCTGCCGCGGGCAGCTCGCCGAGAACGGCCTTGTGCTGGTAGAGGGCAGATTGCCCGAGCAAAATGAGGGGAGGTGAGCACCGTGGCAAAGAAAGAGAAAAAAGCAAAGGCACCCAAAGCGCCTAAGCAAAAGAAGCAAAAAAAGCAGGCGGTGCTGACCCCCGAGCATCAAAGACCCATCATTTGTCCGCCCGATCAGGCGGGCAGGGGACTTGGCACGCGCGTATTCGGTTATATCTGCCGCCTCTTTGTGGTCATGTGCCTGACTTGGGCGTTGATGATGTTCTTTGGCGGAGGCTTTACCGGCTCGTACGGCTTTGGCGTCTGCGTCACCGACGGCAAGATGCTTGTGCTGGCAGCGTTTGCCACCGCAGTATTCGGACTTTTGTTTTATAACCGCTTTACCGCCCTTGGCGGTGTGGCGCTGGGAGCGGCGGGCATTGCCATGCTCTCTCCCAATATCGTGCAGGGTGTGCTTGCGCTGTATAACGGCTTTTTGTGCCGCCTGTATCTGTCCAAGTTCACGCTGTATCTGACCACCATCGGTATCGGCGTGCCGAACATGACCTCGGGCGAGTCGCTTGCTGCGTACTACGTCGAAAAGCTGACCGCATACGGTGCGGACGGCATGCTGGTCATGGCACTTGTGCTGTCGGCAATTTTCGTGCCGTTTTTGGCAAAGCGCACGCGTCCCGTGCTGCCCACCGTGGCAATTTTGCTGTTCGTGGTGCCGGTTTGCGTGTTCAACGTCGCCTCCAGCGGACTTGGCGCAGGCGTGCTGATCGCGTCGGTTGCCGCCGTGCTTGTCATGTGGGCGTACGACAAAATGTTCCGCCGTCGCGTCAATGCGGATCAGTATGATACCAAGATGCAGCTGTTCCTTGAACAGGACAAACCCGAATACCCCGAGGAATACCTGCAGAAGAAGCGCGAAAAGGCAGAGAAGAAGCAGCAGAAAAAGCTTGCAAAGGCGGCGAAAAAGCAGCAAAAGCGCAAGGACAAGACGGTGGATCAGGAGATCTCGGATTACCTTGCAAAGCCGCAGAAAAAGGCAAAGCCCAAAAAGCAGCGCCTGACCGAGCAGGAGAAAAAGCAGTTAAAGCTGCAGAAAAAGCAGCAAAAGCTGCATAAGAAGGAGATCAACAAGCAGGTGCGCGCCGCACGCAAGTACGAGCGCGAGACCGATAGCGCAAGAAGCGCCATGGGCGGCTTTGCCGCAGCCATGATGCTGGCGGTCTGCCTTCTGATCGTCATTATCCCCGCGCTGAGCATCAAAAAGCACATGATCATCAAGGTGCTGGACGAAAAGATCGCGTATGCACGCGCGTACGTGACCGCAGCACTCATGGGTGACGACGAAAGACTTGACGAGCTGGAATACGAGCTGGATATGGAAAACTTCAAGCCGCATTCCACCCAGCTTGAGCACGTGCAGTTTGACGGCACGCAGATCTTCTATATCGAGTCGCAGTACGCAGCAAACCTGTATCTGCGCGGCTGGATCGGCGTGGAGTACCGCGATGGCGCGTGGTATCCCGCAGGCAGCTCGGATGACGAGGAAAATCCCGGTGCGTTTGACGCGTACCGCGATATCTGGGACATTGACGAGCATCCCTCGGATCAGATGTTTTACGATTTCTATTTGCTGCAGCATCCCGATCTGCAGATCTTTGACCCCGACTACGATTTTGTAAAGAAGTATCACAAGTACGCGGACTACGGCTTTGTTTCCATGTCGGTGCATATGCGCCGCGTCAACAGCTACGATTCGCTTTTGTACTTACCCAGCGTATTTGATCAAAGCCGCGGACTGTTCGGCTACGGCAATGCCGAAAAGAGCGAGCACAGCTTTGTCAACTACTACGACGGCATTCTGACCGGACGTGACTTTACCAAGGCGGGCACCAAATACAGCGCGCTGGCATTTGCGCCCATCAAGACCGATAAGGATTGGATCGGCATTCTCGGCACCGATATTGCAGACTACAATCTGCAAAAGGAGCTGATTTTGGCGTTCAGCTCTTATAAGGTAGAGCAGCTGTCCTACGGAACGGACGTCAAGACCAATTACGTTGCCAAGGTGGAAAAGGACGTACCCGAAAAGGGCGTTACCACCGTGACCTACCGTAAGGGCACCAACGTTATCGCATCCTTTATCCACAGAAACGAGGACGTTTCCTATTCCGCGCAGGATAAGCTGCTTGTGCTGCGTGACGGAAAGGGCAACGAGTACCGCATCGAGCTGGATAGCAGCTTCCGCGTGGAGAGCGTGACCACAGAGAACACCGAGTCTCTCTTGCACCGCTATATTTCGGGCAGCGAGGATGATCGCGCCGAGATCGCGCGCGTGCTGTTTGGCGGTACGCTCAAGGATCAGGAAGAGCACACCAATTATACCGATTACGTTTACAAGTACTATACCGGCAAGAGCGGCAGCCAGATCATTGCAGACCTTGCTGACGAGATCCTCCAAAACGCTACCTTCAAGGAAAAGGTGCAGATCGGCACCGAGCACATTGAAGCGGTCACGCACGAGGAGTTCCGCAAGGTTGAGACCGCCTCGGATATTGACTGGACTACCCCCGAAGCGTACTTTACCCAGCAGATCACCGTGGACGAAAACGGCGTTGAGAGCGTGGAGTACGTTCCCGTAGACGCACTGACCGAGGAAATGGTATGGGCAGGATTGGTTTATACCATCGTTACCGTGGTGGATGAAGAAGCGTACGATGCGCCGATCTACGAAACGATCGAGCATCCTTACGATTTCACAGGCGCGGCTTTGCCGAACGCCACCTTTGATGCGGCAACGCTGCACCGTAACGATCTGATCAGAGCGGTCATTGACTACATCATTGATGAAAAGGGCTGCTCGTATACGCTGACCCCCAATCTTGATCTGGTTGACGATTCGCTGGACGGCGTTGAGAACTTCCTGACCAACACGCAGGAGGGTTATTGCGTGCAGTTTGCATCCGCAGCTGCGCTGATCCTGCGTGAGTACGGCATTCCCACAAGATACGTTGAGGGCTATATCGCTTGCGATTTCGGCTCTAACCACAACGATGACGCGGTTGGCAGATTTTCCACCTACGTGCACGACTACGAGGCACACGCGTGGATCGAGGTGTTCTTTGACGGCATCGGCTGGGTACAGTACGAGTGCACGCCCGCATACTACGAGGGCATGTACGGCGGTGCGCAGAGCAACCCGAACGAGGATAGCAGCTCCTCCACGCCTCCTCCCTCCATCAAGGATCAGATCGACGATATGATCGATAAGTATGATCCCGAGGCAGAGGAAGAGGAAGAGCTGGACGAGGAAGCACTGGCAGAAGCAGAGCAGCGCCGCAGAACCATTATCGCATCGATCGTGTTCGTATCGGTCGCTGCGGTTGCAGTGGCTGTGATCGCTGTACTGGTGCATCTGAAGAACCGCGCCGCAAGTGCGCAGTTCAAGCGCGACAGCGCAGCCGAAACCGTGCTTTCCGAGCATTTCGGACAGAACACGAGCGAGGACGATCGCAGAGAGCTCAGCTTTACCGTGATCGATGCGCTGCATAATCTGTTGGATATCTACGGACTCTCTCCCGAGGCGGGCGAGTTCAAGGACGAATACGCACAGAGAATTGCAACCGATCTGGAGGATCTGCTGGGCAGATCTCCCGAGTACGAGCAAGCTCCCGATCCTGAGCAGGAGGTCGATCCCAATGCTCCCACGCCTGCGCCGCTGCCCGTCAGCCCGCACCGCATGGGTCAGATCATGGATGCCATCGCTGCCGAGGAGTTCGGACACGGCATGAGCGTTGCACAAATGAAGCAGGTGGCTGCACTGTATTGCGACCTGCGTGCAAACGTGCATAAGCGCGTGCGCCTTGGCAGACGCATGGTGCTCAAGTATATCAAGAACAGATTGTAATACCCCCCGAGGGCAGAGGAAGATTTCCTCTGCCCTCTTTGATTTTGCGATATTTTGCCGCTATCGGCAAAATAGCAGCTGAAAATTGCCGCTATCGGCAAAATAGCGGCTGAACTTTGTCGTCGAAAGCATCGATATTTTGCCGATAGCATATCTCTTTGATTTTCCTTGACATTGCCATCTCTGTATGTTATACTTAATAAAGAAAACAATGCGGAGGAATTTTTATGAAACGTGTTATCGTGCTGCTGTTGCTGATTGCCACGCTGACAATGACGCTTGCGGCGTGTGTAGATGCCCCCGACCCGGAGCAGGGTGGGGAGGTAAGCGAAGAACAGAGCGAAACGCTGCTGCTTGACGATATCCCCGATGACCTGAAGTTCAACGGTGAGGATATCGTGATCTTGAGCCGCTCCAAGCAGGGCTGGACGCAGGACGAGATCGCAGTTCCCGAGCTCAATTCCGAGCCGGTCAACGATGCTATGTTCAACCGTAACGTCGCGGTATGCGACCGACTGAACGTTAACATTGTGTCCGCGCCCATTGAGGATCCGGACGAAAACAAGCCCATTACCGAGATCGAGCGCGTGGTCAAGTCGGGCTCCGAGGACTACGATCTGGTCGCAGCTGCCTGCTACGTTACGCTCTCCTCTGTGCTCAAAGGTACCTTTTACGATCTGACTGAGCTTGAGTACCTCGATCTTTCGCGCGATTACTGGATGCAGAGCTACAACGAGTTGATCTCGTATGGCGAGAGCCAGCATACCGCCACGGGTATGATCGCGCTCTCTACCTATCGCTTTGCT